>CAIWFP010000394.1 GCA_903911985.1 uncultured Sphingomonadales bacterium | reverse complement strand
CCCCCCCCCCCCCGGCCCGGCGGCAGCTGAATCGCGGCACGCAGGTGCAAAGCCGCGCCCGCCATTAGGTCAATTGGCCAATAGGTCAATCGGCGAAAAGGTCAAACCCTTCACGCGAGCCAGACACCAATTTCGGCCTTCTGGCGGGAAGGCGCGTTGGGCCGATACGCAAAAGGGCGCGGATCAAATCCGCGCCCTTTTGTTATACGATTCGGTTCGCATCGGTCCGGCCGGGCATTCACCCGCATCAGGCGGGCAACCGCAACCATCCGGGAAAGATGCGAAACACCTTGGCGGCAGGCCCCACAGGAGGCCGCCAACCAAAGGTCGAAAGCCTACTTGGCGCCGTCACGCTCCATGCGCTTGCGCTCCATCTTGCGGGCGCGACGGACAGCGGCGGCCTTTTCACGGGCGCGCTTTTCCGACGGCTTCTCGAAGTGACGGCGCAGCTTCATCTCGCGATACACGCCCTCGCGCTGCAGCTTCTTCTTGAGCGCGCGGAGAGCCTGGTCGACATTATTGTCGCGAACGAGAATCTGCATAAAAAGAAACACCTCACGAGATAGCGGACGAGAACCCCCACAAGGCCGGTAAGACCTATGCAGCGCGGGGGTGCGCCTTCAAAAATGGAACACAAAAGCGCCGATTCCCCGAACAGGGACCGGCAAGATCGGGCGCCGCTAGCAGAGTCGCTGGCCGAAGGCAAGTAATTGGCAGTGGAAACGGGGCTGCTTTCAGCGCCGCCTCACACGACACCATAGCAACGCCAATATCCCCAGCACTCCCTTTGCCGACCCCCGAAAGCCCCGAAACGAGACCTCAAACTCGCCTTTGGCCAAGAATGATGGTGATAGAGGCAGCGACAGTGGTTGCAATAAATGCGTGATTTGCAGCCTGAGGTCATGCACAGCTTGGCTCCGATCTGGCTCGCCACCCCCGAGCCTCGGAAACGAAGCATCGCGCATTTCCAATCCGGTCAGGCCTCGGACTAACTTCGAGGCACCCACAGCCCCGGGTGGCTGGTCATCGTATCGTCTGGATCGGCTTTACATAAACCCGCGCATCCGTCACACCCCCTGACTCGCCCCGCCCCTTCCCCCGGGAGCCTTCCCCGGCTAAGGGGGCACGATGAGCAATCCCCCCAATTTCGCCGCCTCCTCGGCCCTTGTCATTTTCGGCGGGGGTTTTGGTGCCTGGGCCCGCTATCTTACCAGCCGCCTGTGGATGCAGCTGGTCGGGCCCATCGCGGCCACCGCCTTCCCCTGGGCCACCCTCACCGCCAATGTCGCGGGCAGCCTCGCCATGGGGCTGCTGGTCGGCTGGATGGCACGGTTTGGCCCGCTTCCGCTTAACTGGAGCGGCGAGCACTGGCGGCTGCTGCTGGGGGTTGGCGTGCTGGGCGGCTACACCACCTTTTCCTCCTTCGCGCTGGAATTCGCCCTGTTTGTCGAACGCGGCAATCTGGCTTTGGCGGCGCTTTATGTCGGCACCTCGCTGCTGGCGGGCTTTGCCGCGCTGTTCGCCGGGCTCTATCTGATGCGGGTGGCGGCATGAGCCGGCCTCCCATTCGCCGCACACCCGGCGCCGGCGCGCCCGGCAAAGCCCCTTTGGGCAAACCCGGTTTCACCAAGCCGCCAATCCGGGCGCGCACCGCCAAGCCGCCCGCGCCAAAGGCCCCCGCCGCCCCGCCCCCCAAGGTCCACGCCAGCAAGGGCGGCGTGTCCGAACGCGTTCGCCAGTTCACCGTCGGGCCGGATGACGAGGGCGTGCGGCTGGACCGCTGGTTCAAGCGCCACCTGCCGGAGATCGGCTTTGCCACCATCAGCCGCTGGGCCCGCACCGGGCAGATCCGCGTCGACGGCAAGCGGGCCGCGCCCGAGGATCGCATTGGCGCGGGCCAAGTGCTGCGCGTGCCACCGGGCGGGCTGGAAACGCCGGGCGCCAGGGGCATCGCCGCCAAGGCCCCCCTCACCGACGAGCAGATCGAGAAGGCCGAGGCCATGCTGCTGCACCGCGACCGCGCGGCCATCGTCATCAACAAGCCGCCGGGCCTTGCCACACAGGGCGGCAGCGGCACCTATGAGCATGTCGATGGCTTGCTCGACGCCTTTGCGCCGGATGGGCCCCGCCCGCGCCTTGTCCACCGGCTGGACAAGGACACCAGCGGCGCTCTGCTGGTGGCGGCAACCCCGGGCAGCGCGGCATGGTTCTCCAAACGCTTTGCCACCCGCGCCGCCAAGAAGATCTATTGGGCCCTCATCGTCGGCGCCCCCTCCATCGAGGAAGGCGTGATCGAACTGCCGCTGGCCAAGCAGCCCGGCACCGGCGGCGAGAAGATGATGGTGGACGAGAGCGAGCAGGGCCAGCCCGCCAAGACCCGCTACCGCGTGATCGACCGCGCCGGCAATCGCGCGGCGTGGGTGGAGCTGCAACCCTTTACCGGGCGCACCCATCAGCTGCGCGTGCACATGGCCGCCATCGGCCATCCCATCGTCGGCGACGGCAAATATGGCGGGCAGGAGGCGTTTCTCTCGGGCTCCATCAGCCGCAAGATGCATCTGCACGCCCGCCGCCTGATCATCGACCACCCGGATGGCACGCCGCTGGACGTTACCGCACCCCTGCCGGAACATTTCGCCGCCAGTCTTGAACAGCTCGGCTTTGTCGAATCCGAGGGCGATGACATGATGGAGCAGGCCGTGCTGCCCCCCGCCGAATTCACCCGCAGCGACGAAAAGGCCGTCGCCAAGCAACACGCCAAGCAATATCGCAAGGAGCGAAGGGGCGAACGCCGGGGCCGCGCCGAAAATGGCCGCAGCCGCAACGACGCCGACCGCCCGGTGGTGAAAAAGGCCGGGCCAAACAAGGGCAAGGTGGTGCGCGCCGCTCCATCCAAGGCACCCGCCGGCAAACCCGCGGGCACCCGGCCAGCAGGCACCAGGCCCACCGGCACCAGGCCCGCTGGCGGCAGTGGGGCGGGCGGCAGCGGAGGGCCCAGCCGGACCCCACGCGGATGAACCAGACCGTAAGCCCGCCATCCGGCCGCCTCGCGGTGTTCGATTGCGATGGCACGCTGGTGGATGGCCAGCACGATATCTGCGCCGCGATGGAGGCCGCCTTTGCCGCGCAGGGGTTGCCCGCGCCAGAGCGGGGGCTGGTGCGCCGCGCGGTGGGCCTCAGCCTGCCGCAGGCCATGCGCCTGCTGCTGCCCGATGCGCAAACGGCGCTGCACGCGGTGCTGGTGGAAAGCTATAAATCTGCCTTTCGCGCGGCCCGCAGCGGTGGGCTGTTGGCAGAGCCCCTGTTCGAGGGCATTGCCGAATTGCTCGATGCCCTGCGCCTGGATGGCTGGGATCTGGGCGTGGCCACCGGCAAATCGCGGCGCGGGCTCGATCATTGCCTCGCCACCCATGGGCTGACCGGCCATTTCATCACCCTGCAAACCGCCGATTCCCACCCGTCGAAACCGCATCCCGCCATGCTGGAGGCGGCGCTGGACGAGGCGTTCACCGCCCCTGCCGATGCGGTGATGATCGGCGACACCAGCTATGACATGCTGATGGCGCGCAATGCCGGGGTGCGGGCGATTGGCGTCGCCTGGGGCTATCACGAAGCGGACGAACTG
>CAIWFP010000393.1 GCA_903911985.1 uncultured Sphingomonadales bacterium | reverse complement strand
CCGCGAAGGGGCTATAATTGCCTGCGGCGCTGAGGCGTTGCGCAAGGACGAACACCTAGCGCGACAATGACAGTTCCGGGAGCGCGAGGGACCAAGCGATTTACAGGGTAAATCGGCACTAATGCCACCCTCGCACCTTCCCTTCAGCCTTATCCCTTCCCCCTTACCTTGGCCCCCAGCCCAGCGTGGTGTAGACCCGGAACTGGGCGATGCCGAGGAGTTCGTGGAGGACCATCTCGGTGTCTTCGAGGGTATTGGCGCTGGGGACGAGGGTGAGGCCGGGGTTGGTGATGTCGCTGGCGATGCCGAGGCTGTGCGGGTGGTAGTGATCGAACAGAATGAGCGCGCGGGCCAGGTGTATGCCGGAGGTGACGACCACCAGCTGGCGGGTTTGCGGGACCATGCGGGTGGTGTTGCGCGCGTTTTCCCATGTGGTGTTGCTGGCGCCTTCTTGCCGGATCAGCTCTGCGGGGACGCCGAGGTCGGCCAGAACCGGGGCGTAGACCGAGGCCTCGGACGCGCCATGGCGGGAAGGGTCGCCGCCGGTGACGATGATGGTGCAATCGGCGCTATGGGCGTGGCAGGCCCGCCAGGCGCGGGCTCCGGCCATGATGCGGCTGAAGGCCATTTTCTTGACGCCGGGCGGTATGAGCTGGCCGTCTATGCGGGTGGGGGCGGTGGTGCCCGCGCCGAGGACGACGATGGTGCTGTGCGGGGCCCATGGGATGGCCTCGATGGGGTTGGCCAGCCGGACAAGGGGCAGCAGCGCCTGTGCCAGCATGCCGGAGCCTGCGAGTTCGAGCAGGAGCAGGCCAGCGGTGAGGAGGGCTATGCCTGCGCGCGGGCGGGCGCGGAACAGGCCGGAAAAGCACTGGCTGGAAAAGCATTGGCCCGAAAAGCACTGGCCGGAAAAGCACTGGCAGGCGAGGGCCAGCAGCAGCAGGGCGAGGCAGGTTTCAAGAATCATCGGTGGCGCGGCCCCCTGTGGATCTGGTCCGGTTGATCCGGGGCGGACGCGTGGCTGGAATGGCGGCCAGTATATGGGCGGCTGCTGTCATCGCCAGCGCAGATGTTCGCGGGTGAGATCGCTCACGCTTTTGGCGCCCATGAGGCGCATGCCCCGGGTGATTTCGTTTTTGAGCAATTCGAGCGCGCGTTCGACGCCGGGTTGGCCAGCGGCGGCGAGGGCGTAGAGGTAAAGGCGGCCGCCGGAGGTGCAGTCGGCGCCGGCGGCGAGGCTTTTGAGGATATGGCTGCCGCGCCGGATGCCGCCATCGGCGATGATCTCGATTTTGCCGCCGACGGCATCGGTGATTTCGGGCAGGGCATCAAAAGGCGCGCGGGCGCCGTCGAGTTGGCGGCCGCCGTGGTTGGAGACCATGATCGCGTCGACGCCCATATCGACGGCGCGGCGGGCGTCGGCCACGCTCATGATGCCCTTGAGCACGAAGGCGCCGCCCCAGTCGTTGCGGATCTGCTCGGCGGTCTCCCATGTCAGGGTGGGGTCGAGGACCTGATTGAAATAATTGGCGATGGTGATCGGCTCGCCGCTGCCCTGGGTGGT
>CAIWFP010000392.1 GCA_903911985.1 uncultured Sphingomonadales bacterium | reverse complement strand
GGTTGCGCTCGTCGAGAAAGGCCAGGTCCGTCCGGTCGAGCGGATCCTGCCCCAGCCCGACACCCAGCGCATAGAGAATGGCGTCGCGCTGGGTATAGGCCTGTTCCGGCGCGCCGAAATCATGCGCGAAGATTGCCGCGGGATCGATCACACCGGATCCCAGGTGAAGACGTCACCGGACTTGTGCAGCGGATAGAAGTCATTGGCGAACTGGTCGAACACCCGGTCGACAATCGCCTCGGGGGTCCAGCCTTCGGCCGTATGCGCGGTGCGGATCGGGCGGGACTGCGAGAACAGATAGATCTCGTTATTGCGCACGCCAAACACCTGCCCCGTAACGCGCGCGCCCGCATCGGCGCAAAGCGCGACGACGAATGGCGCGATCTTTTCCGCCACCAGCTTCTTGAGCCCCTCCACCCGCTTTTGCTGCTCGGGGGTTTCGGAAGGGATCGAGCTGACCATGCGGGTCCAGGCAAAGGGCGCGATGGCGTTGGAGCGCACACCGAACCGCTGCATGTCGATGGCGATCGACTTCGACAGGCCGACAATGCCCAGCTTCGCCGCCGAATAATTGGCCTGACCAAGATTGCCGATCAGCCCGCTGGTCGATGTCATATGGACATAGGCGCCCGAACCCTGCTCCTTGAAGAAGGGCGCGGCCACCCGGCTGGTGTTGAAACTGCCCATCAGATGGACATCGATCACCGCGCGAAAATCCTCCGGCGACATCTTGTGGAACAGCACATCGCGCAGGTTTCCGGCGTTGTTCACCACGCCGTCGATACGGCCGAAATTGTCGATCGCCGCCTTGACCATGGCGCAGGCGCCATCCCAGTCGGCCACGCTGTCGTGGTTGGCCACGGCGCGACCGCCCATGGCCCGGATGTCCTCGACCACCTGCTCGGCGGGAGAGGCATCGTCGCTGCCGCCGCCATTGAGGCTGACGCCCAGATCATTGACCACCACCGCCGCGCCGGCTTGCGCCATTTCGAGCGCGATGCCGCGCCCGACGCCCCGGCCCGCGCCGGTAACCAAAACGGCTTTTCCATCCATCAATCCCATGGGATATTCCTCAATAATTTTGGGCCCAGTAACTTTTCGGCCTAGTAACTTTTCGGCAGGCCGAGAACCTTCTCGGCAATGAAGCACAGGATCAGCTGTTCGGTGATCGGGGCCAAACGGGTCAGCGCGCTTTCGCGATAGAGCCGCTCCACATGATATTCCTTGGCATAGCCAAAGCCGCCATGCGTGGCGACGGCCTGCCATGCCGCATCGTGGCAGGCGCGGGCGGCGAGGAACTTGGCAGAGTTTGCCTCGGCACCGCATTGCTGGCCGCTATCGTAAAGCCGCGCGGCCTTCTCAACCATCAGCCAGGCGCTCTCCAGATACATCCACTTTTCCGCCAGCGGATGCTGGATGCCCTGGTTCTGGCCGATCGGCCGGTCGAACACCTCGCGCTCACCGGCATATTTCACCGCGCGCCGCAGGGCATCACGGCCAATGCCAATGGCTTCGGCGCCAATGAGGATGCGTTCGGGGTTCAGGCTATGGAGAATATAGCCAAAGCCCTTGCCCTCCTCACCGATCCGGTCCTCGTCGGGAATGAACAGCCCATCGATGAAAATGGCGTTTGAATCGACCGCCTTGCGGCCCATCTTGGGGATCAAATGGACGTCGATCTTGCTGCGGTCGAGATCCGTATAAAAGATGGTGATGCCATCGGTCGGCTTGGCGCAATCCTCATATTTGGTGGTGCGGGTCAGCAGCATGATCTTGTTGGCCACCTGCGCGGTCGAGGTCCACACCTTCTGGCCATGGACCACGTACCCCCCCGGCACCTTCTCGGCAAAAGTCTTGATGCGGGTGGTGTTGAGACCGGCATCCGGCTCGGTAAAGCCGAAGCAGCACTGGTCCTCGCCCGCCACCAGACGCGGCACCCAGCGCGCCTTCTGCTCATGCGATCCCTTGACCACGATGGGGTGGGGGCCAAACAGATTGATGTGAATGGTCGATGCCGCCGCGAAACCACCGCCGCAGGACGCCACCTCGTTCATCATGGTCATCGCCTCGGTCACGCCAAGGCCGGAGCCGCCGAATTCCTCCGGCATGGTAATGCCCAGCCAGCCGCCCTCGGCCATGGCACGGTGGAATTCACGCGGGAACTTGCCATCATTGTCGCGGGCCAGCCAATATTCGTCGTCGAACGGCGAACAGGCGGCGCGCACGCCTTCACGAATGGCGAAGAGGTCTTCCTCGGTAGGCAAAGGACGCGTTGAAGTCATGACTGGATCCCCGAAGCGGATTGGCGAATACGACGAAACAGATCAGGCCCCCGCCACAACAGCCAGGCGGCATTGACCATGTTTCCCGTCGAGAAGGTGAGCAGCAGCAAAACCAGGGTCAGCCCCAGCTTGCGCTCGTAAGCATAGATGAACAGCGAAAACAGCACGAAGCCGCTATAGGCATCCGCCCAGACATAGCGGCCCCAGACCACCTGCCAGACATGCAGCTGGTCACCCAACACGCTGCCGGTGGCAAAACTGACGACGAGGTATGCGGTCAGGCAAACAATGATGGCCCAACAGGCCAGTCTGGCAAATCCGTTCATGGCGCTTCTCCGGCTGCGGCCAGCGTCTTTTGCGCGGCCTTGAGGTGGGGGATGTCATACATCTTGCCATCGATGCCGATGGTGCCAAGGTCGGGCTGGGCGGCAAAGGCGGCAATGATCCGCCGCGCTTGCGCCACATCCTCGTCGGATGGCGAAAAGCAGCGGTTGATGGTCTCGACCTGATCGGGATGGATGGCGATGCGGCCAAGGAACCCATCGCGGCGTGCCCGGCGGCAATCGACCTCAAGCCCGGCGGCATCGCGGAAATCGACATAGAGCGTATCGACCGGCACCACCCCGGCGGAGGCCGAAGCGAACAGGCACAGGCTGCGGGCCAGCCGATAGGGATCGGTCCAGCGGCCATCCGCCTCCTTGTTGGCGGTGGCGCCAATGGCGGAGGACAGATCCTCCGCGCCCCACGTCAGGCCGACAAGGCGCGGATGCGGCGGCGTATAGCTGCCCAGATTGAACATGGCGGTTGCCGTCTCGGTCGCCACCACCATGATGCGCACGCTGCCCACCACCATGCCGGCCGCGGCCTCCAGCCGGTCAAGCATCGCGGCAATAGCGGCCACATCCTGCGCGCCATCGGCCTTGGGGATGAGGATCCCGGCAAGGCCGGGCCGCACCACCGCCGCCAGATCGCCCTCGGCAAGGCCAGTGGTCAACGGATTGACCCGCACGAACAGGCTGGAGGACACCGCGCCTATCTGATTTGGGCCCGCGCGGTCGATCCAGCCCGCGACAATGGCGCGCGCGGCCTCCTTCATCGAGGGCGCCACGGCATCCTCAAGGTCGAGGATCAGCACATCCGCGCCGCTCTGGCTGGCACGAACGAACTTCTTCTCGCTGTCCCCCGGGACAAACAGGAGCGAGCGCAGCTTCATGTGGGCTGCTTCAGCATGAGGGCGCTGCGCAAGGTGCGGCAAACGATCTCGTCGCGCTGGTTAAGCCCGATATGCTCGAACAGGACGATGCCCTGCGTCGGGCGCGACTTGCTTTCGCGCAGCTCCATCACCCGGGTTTCGGCCCGGATGGTATCACCCGAGAACACCGGGCGCGGAAAGGTCGTGTCCGTCATGCCCAGATTGGCGACGGTCGTGCCCAGGGTGGTGTCCTGCACGGAAAGCCCGATCACCAGCCCCAGCGTGAAGATCGAGTTCATCAGCGGCTTGCCGAACTCGGTCGTCTCGCAATAGGCATGATCGATGTGGATCTGCGCCGGGTTATAGGTCAGCGAGGAAAACAGGCTGTTTTCATAATCCAGCACCGTCTTGCGGACCTCGTGCCGGAACAGCTGCCCCACTTCGAGCTGGTCAAACCATAGTCCTGCCATAAATCGTGCTCCCTCAGTCCAGACGGCCCAGAATGGCGACCGCCGCGACGCTGTTGAATGGCGCGCCGCCCAGATTATGCGTCAGGCCGAAATCAACCTTGCCGCGCTGGCGCTCGCCCGCCCGGCCCTGAAGCTGGTTGTAGACCTCATATGCCATGCGCAGGCCAGAGGCGCCCACCGGATGGCCAAAGCACTTGAGCCCGCCATCCAGCTGGCACGGAATCGCGCCGTCGCGGTCATAGCGGCCATCGAGGATATCGGCCGGCGCCCGGCCCGGATCGGACAGGCCGAGGTCTTCCATGATGACCAGTTCGGTAATCGAGAAGCAGTCATGCACCTCGGTCATGTCGATCTCGGCGCGCGGGTCGCGGATACCCGCCTCGGCATAGGCGCGGGCGGCGGCGGCCTGGGTATTGGGCACCGAGGCGCCATCCCAGTCGCCAAACTGCATTTCATTGCCGTTGCTGGCGGAAAGCTGGACGGCCTTGATCGTCACCGGATTGGCACGGCCAAGGCTGCGGGCGATCTCGGGCGTGGTGACAATGGCGCAGGCCGCGCCATCCGAAACACCGCAGCAATCGAAGATGCCCAGCGGATCGGCGATCATCGGCGCGGCGAGGATCTTGTCCATATCGACCGCGCTGCGCAGATGCGCCTTGGGCGCGAACACGCCGTTCTGGTGGCTCTTCCACGAAACATGCGCCATCGCCCGCTTCAGGTCGGCCGCGTCAATGCCGTGGCGCGCCGCATAGGCCCCGGCCAGCTGGGCAAAGGTGCCCGGCGCCGAGCCATAGGGCATCCACAGATCGTTCTGCACGCCCTTGGTGCGCAGCGGCAGCCCGCCATAGCCGGTGTCCTTGAGCTTCTCGACGCCAATGGCCAAAGCGATGTCCACCGCGCCCGATGCCACCGCATAGGCCGCGCCGCGCAGGGCCTCGGTGCCGGTGGCGCACATATTCTCGACACGGGTAACCGGCACCCGGTTAAGCCGCAGCGCATGGGCGGCGGGCAGGGCGCTGTTGCCAACGTTGATATCGTCGAGCGCATTGCCGACCCATGCCGCCTCGATCTGCCCGCGCTCGATCCCGGCATCGGCCAGCGCCTCCAGAAAGGCCTCGACCATCAGCCCGTCGGCGCCCACATCCCAGCGTTCGCCAAAACGGGTGCAACCCATGCCGATGATGGCGACCTTGTCCTTGATCCCGCTTGCCATCACGCTTCTCCCAGCTGCTGGCGGATGGCGGGCGCCGCCTTCCAGAAATAGGTGCGGAAGCCCAGCCGCTTGTTTTGCGACTTGATCCGCAGCCGCATCCGCACGGCATCGCCCACCTTGAAGCCACCTGTCGGACGGTTGACCATCTCCATCAGCACTCGCGCGCCATTTTGGAACTGGACAAGGCCAAAGTCGAATGGCGGATCGGGCGAGAAGTTCAGCCGGTCGGCGGTGACCGAAACGATCGTCGCCGGCTCGTCGGCAAGCCGGACATCAACCAGTTCCTCCACGCCATCCAGCGCCGGATTGACCGGAAAGGCGCTCTTGGGGAACTGGACATTGCCGGTGCTGTCGCGCCCGCCAACAAAGCCGATCATATCGCGGCCAATCCGGTCGAGCACGGTGGCCTGCGCCTTCTGCTCGAATTCGCTGCGCATGCCCCAATCCATGTCGATGGCGCCGGTCAGGTTGAGAAAGCGGGTAAAGTCACGGATGCGCTCACCCTCGGCCAGCGCGGCGGCCATGGCGGCGGCGCCGGGTACGGGGGCGGTCACTTCGAAGATGATGGCGTCAACGCCGCTGCCAAAGCCGACCAGCAGGACGAGATCGCCCGGCTGTGCCGCCGCCAGCGCCAGCCCCAGACCAAACAGCGGATGCGCCGCGCCCAGATCCCCGGCCTGCGCCGCCAGCGTCTCGCAATGGTTGGGCGCGGTAATCTTCAGCGCCTTGGCGACCGCCTTCCAGCAGGCACCCACCGGTTCGGCGCAGGCGACTTGCGCAATGCGGGCCGGGTCAATGCCCGCCGTGACGCAGGCCGCGCGGATGGTGGGGATCAGCAGTTCGGCAACGGCAATGTCGCGAACGAATCGCTCCTCGTAGAGATAGGGCGTGGGGTGATCGCGCGAGGTATAGCGATCAACCAGATCACGCGTCAGGCAGGCATGGCCCAGCATCCGCGCGGCGGCATTGTCGC
>CAIWFP010000391.1 GCA_903911985.1 uncultured Sphingomonadales bacterium | reverse complement strand
CGGTTGGCAATGCGGGGCGACAGGCGGGCGCCCTCAAACCATTCCGCCGGGAATTCATCGCGGCAATCGGTCATGTACTTGCCGCCAAACACGCCCAGCGCCAACATTTCGGCAGGCGTGATTTGCGGAAGAAAGCCGGGGTCGAAGTCCTCACCGGCAGCGGCGGTCAGCCGATAGCTGTACCCCCGCTGCATCCGGTCATTGACGATAATATCGCCGGGCACAGCCCTCTTCGACCCCTGCCACGCCTGCCTTATTCCTTGCCCTTGTAGATGTTCACCAGCTTGGCAAGCATGGCGAGCGCCTCGTCGCGCGGGCGCTGGAAGGTGTTGCGGCCGATGATCGAGCCATTGCCGCCACCGTCACGAATGTCGCGCGCGTCCTGATAGACCGCATCGGCACCCTTGGCCGCGCCGCCCGAGAACACCACGATGCGGCGGCCATTGAAGCTGGACTGCACGACATGCGCCACGCGGTCGGACTGCTTCGACCAGTCGGTGCCGGCATAGCACTTCTTGGCTTCTTCCTGCTCGATGTGGTTCGAGGGCAGCTTCACCTTGATGATATGCGCGCCCAGCAGGGCGGCCATATGCGCGGCATAGGCGCCAACATCCAGCGCCAGCTCACCGCTCTTGGGCAGGTTCTGCCCACGCGGATAGGACCAGATCACCGTGGCGATGCCAACCGAAGCCGCCTCGGCGCGCATCTCCTTGATCTCTTCCATCATCTCGAAGCAATCATCGGAGCCGGGATAGATGGTGAAGCCGATGGCCGAGCAGCCGAGGCGCAGGGCGTCGTCGACGCTGGCGGTGATCGCCTGATTGGCGCCAGCGGCCCAGCTGTTCGAGCTGTTGACCTTGAGGATGGTGGGGATGCGCCCGGCGAAAGTGTCGGCACCCGCCTCCAGAGGCCCCAGCGGCGCGGCATAGGCCGAAAGCCCGGCGTCGATGGCGATCTGGTAGTGATAGTGCGGATCGTAAGCCGCCGGGTTCACCGAGAAGCTGCGGGCCGGGCCATGCTCGAAACCCTGATCCACCGGCAGGATGATCAGCTTGCCCGTGCCGCCCAGCTTGCCCTGCATCAGGATGCGGTGAAGATTGGCCTTCACGCCGGGATTGTCGGACTCGTAGTAGCCGAGGATTTTCTGGACGGCTTTGGTCGTGCTCATGCAGGGCTCCTGTAGTATTTCTGCTAGGATATCGCCGAATTTGGCTCAAAATTGGTGTCGCATAGGTATGCGGCGTCAAAAACAATGATGGGCGCTTAACCCGCCCGATTGCCCTGGGCAAGCGCCTCAGGTGACTTGGGCGGATAGGCCGATTAGATTTCCAAAGCCTTGACGCCGGGCAATTCGCGCCCTTCCATCCACTCAAGGAAGGCGCCGCCAGCGGTGGAGATATAGGTGAAGTCCTGCGCCACCCCAGCGTGGTGCAGCGCGGCCACCGTGTCGCCACCACCCGCCACCGAGACCAGCGAGCCTTCGCGCGTGAGGGCGGCGGCCATGCGGGCCAGCGCCACCGTGGCGGCATCGAAAGGCGGGGTTTCAAACGCGCCCATCGGCCCGTTCCACACCAAGGTGCGGCAGGTCTTCAGCACATCGCCGAGAGCCTCGACACTGGCGGGGCCGCAATCGAGGATCATCTCGTTATCGGCCACCTCGTGCACGTTGCAGGTGCGCAAGCTCGGGGGATTGGCGGCGAATTCCTGCGACACCACCACCTCGTAAGGCAGATGGACGGTGCAGCCAGCCTTGTCGGCGGCATCGAGAATCGCATTGGCGGTGTCGGCCAGATCGTGCTCGCACAGGCTCTTGCCCACCGAAACCCCGCGCGCGGCGAGGAACGTGTTGGCCATGCCACCGCCGATGATCAAATGATCAACCTTGCTGACGAGATGCTGAAGCACATCAAGCTTGCTGGAAACCTTGGCCCCGCCCACCACGGCGGCAACCGGCTTTTCCGGATTATCCAGCGCCTTGCCCAGCGCCTCCAGCTCGGCCTGCATGGACCGGCCGGCATAGGCGGGCAAGACATGGGCCAAACCTTCCGTGCTGGCATGGGCGCGGTGCGCGGCCGAGAAGGCGTCGTTGACATAGACATCACCGTTGGCGGCAATCGCCTTGACCAATTCGGGATCGTTCTTTTCCTCGCCCGGCCAAAAACGGGTGTTTTCCAGCAGGGCGATGCCGCCATTATCCAGAATGCCGATGGCCTGCTTGACGATGTCGCCAGCGATTTCCGGCACGAACATGACTTCCTTGCCCAGAACCTTCTCCACCGCGCCGATGACGAGGCTCAGCGACTGGCTGGCATCGCGCGCGCCCTTGGGGCGGCCGAAATGGGCCAGCAGCAGCACCTTGGCACCCTTGGCCGAGAGTTCGAGAATGGTGGGCACGGCGGCGCGCACGCGGCTATCGTCCGTCACGGCGCCATCCTGCATCGGCAGGTTGAAATCCACCCGCACCAGCGCGACCTTGCCAGCCACATCGCCCAGATCGTCAAGTTTGCGGAAATTTGGCATTGTCGTAATCCTCAAGATCTTAGACTTGGGGGTGTTACACCCCCAAACCCCCATTAATGTATTCGTGGCGCCCACATCTCAGCGCCTTACGCGGCCGCGAAGCGGCTTTAACAGCCTGCGGCGCGGTGAGGTCG
>CAIWFP010000390.1 GCA_903911985.1 uncultured Sphingomonadales bacterium | reverse complement strand
CGTGCAGATTCTGGAGCCACGGCCGGAGGCGCGCGCCGCCCAGGCCGTGGCGACCGTGGCGGTGCTGCGCGGCCTGCCCGGGGTGAGCGCGGTGCGGGCCGTGCCGCCCGAGGAGCTTCAAGCCCTGATCGCCCCCTGGCTGGGCAACCCTGGCGACGAGATTGATGCCGTGCCGGTGCCCGCGCTGGTGGATGCGCGGCTGACGGGGGTGGTCACGCCCGAACGGCTGGAGGCTATCACGCGGGCGCTGAGCGGGCCGGCGCCGGCGGCGCGGGTGGATGCGCAGGCAAGCTGGCTGGGCCCGGTCTTTTCCGCCATAGACTCGCTGCAATGGCTGGCTGTGGCGCTGGTGGGGTTGTTGGCGGGCGCCACGGTGGCCACGGTGCTGCTCGCCGCGCGCACGGCGCTTGGCGACCATCGCGAAATGATCGGCATCGTCCATATGCTGGGCGGGACCGACGGGCAGATCGCCCGCATATTCCGGCGCGCGGTGGGCCGGGATGCGGCGGTGGGCGCCGTTGCCGGCACGGCGCTGGCGCTGGGGGTGATTCACCTGCTGGCCGGGCGTTTTGCCGGGCTGGGGGGCGGTCTGGTGGGCGCGGGCGCGCTGCGCTGGGTTGATTGGGGCGTGCTGGCACTGGTGCCGCTGGGCGCGGTGCTGCTGGCGATGCTGACGGCGCAGGCCTCGGTGCGCGCCGCCCTGCGCCGGATGTTGTGATGCTGCGCCGCGCGGTCTCTCTGGTGATACTGGTGTGGGCGCTGGGCTTTCTGGCCTTCGCGGTGCTGCTGCCCATGCCCGAGGACAGCGCGCGCACCGATGGCGTGGTGGTGCTGACCGGGGGCGAGGGGCGGATTGACCGGGGGCTGGTGGTGTTGCGCCAGCATCTTGCGCGTAAAATGCTGGTGGCCGGGGTCGACCCGGAAGTGCGCCCGCGCGAATTCGCCGCGCAATATCATGTGGAAAGCGCCTTGATGCGCTGCTGCGTCACGCTGGGCTATCAATCGGTGGATACGCGCAGCAACGCCACCGAAACGGCGGGATGGGTGGCGGCGTCGGGTGTGGGCTCGCTGCGGATGGTCACGTCGGACTGGCACATGCGCCGCGCCGCCTGGGAAATGCGCCGCGCCCTGCCCGAGCGAATTGCGCTGGTTGAGGATGCCGTGCCCACGCGGCCCAGTTTCAACACCTTGTTTGTGGAATATAACAAATATATCGCGCGGCGAATCTGGCGGGTGTGGAAAAGGCAATGAGTGGCGGGACGAAGACCGACATGACCCTGGCGATGAGCGAAGGCGCGCGTGTGAGCGATGTGCTGCGCTCAGTTGCGTTTTATGTGGCGTTCTATCTCGGCTCGGTGCTGCTGCTGTCGATCACCTCGCCGGTGCTGGTGGTGGCGCCTGCCCGCTCGCGCTTTGTGCCGGACTGGTGGTCGGCGTGGCACCGGATTTGCGCGCGTTGGTGCCTCGGCATTCGGGTGGTGGTGGAGGGCGCATTGCCCCACGGCGGGCAGATGGTCGCCGCGCGGCACGAGAGCTTCTTCGAGGCCATCGATATGCCCCGCCAGTTCGATTACCCGGCGGTCTTTGCCAAGGCGGAGCTGATGAAAATTCCCATCTGGGGTTCGCTGGGGTTCCACTATGGGCTGATTCCGGTGGAGCGGGAAGCTGGCGCCAAGGCGCTGCGGGCGATGCTGGGGGCGGCGAAAAAGGCGACCGCCGCGGGGCGCGTGCTGGTGATCTTTCCGGAAGGGACGCGCACGCCGCATGGGTGCGTGGCGCCGCTGCAGGCGGGCTTTGCCGGGATATACAAGCTGGTCGGCCTGCCGGTGGTGCCCATGGCGATCAACAGTGGCGGGCTGTATCATCGCCGGTGGAAGCGGCCCGGGATTATAACCTACCGGTTCGGCGCGGTGATCCCGCCCGGCCTGCCCCGCGAGGAGATCGAGGAACGGGTGACGGCGGCGATTAATGTGCTGAATGAGGGGTAGGTGCCTGATGCCCGCCTGATGCCCGCCCGATGCCCGGTTGACACCGCGTCCAGCATCATTAGCTCCCTGTGGAGAGTGAATGGTGAGATGGACGCGAAAGGAGCCAGAAATGGGCGACGCGAAACAATTTCAGATTTTCCGCAAGGCGGAAGCCTATGTCATGGGCACGGAAGGGGTGATGACCACCGATCCAACCCCGCTGCAGGCTGAAGGCCTGAACCGCATGATCGAGGCGGGCGTGCAGGATGGAGCCCAGTTCTCCATATTATGCAATCTGCCGGGGTTCACCCTGATCCACGCCTGGGTAAAGAAAGATTATCCGCTGCCGCTGCACAGCCATTGTGCCGATTGCCTGTACCACGTCGTTTCGGGTTCGCTGCGGCTGGGCACGGAAGAGCTGACGGCGGGCGACAGCATTTTCATCCCCGCCTCTGTGCCCTATACCTATCGGGCGGGGCCGGAGGGTGTGGAAGTCTTGGAATTTCGCCATACGCTGGAGGTTGATTTTCGCAATTACGCGAAGAACCAAGCCTTCTATGACAAGGCCGTCGCGACCGTTCTGGCGAACCGGGATGGCTGGCGGGAGGCGGGTAAGCCTGCCCGCAACTAGGGTATTTCCGGGGAGGCGGAGTTCCCGAGGCCTTGCGGAAAGGCCTTGAGCGGGGGGTAAAGGGGAAGATGCGAGGGTGTTACACCCTCGCGCTCCCATTATTGTCTGGCTCAGTGCCCGTCCTGCGGCATGGCGCCCCGCCGCGAAGCGGCTTTAAAGCCTGCGGCGCTGAGGCTTTGCGCAAGGCTGAACCCATGGCGCGACGATGACAGGGAATGGGAGCGCGAGGGACGAGTCCCTCGCATCTTTCCCTTGTAACTTTCCCTTTACCCAGCCTTGTGATCGCTCCGCCCGAAATCGGGCCTTGCATCGTCCTGTCCCTCGGCGATGATGGAGCGGCGGATGGCGCGGGTGCGGGTGAAGTGGTCGAACAGGGCCTCGCCGTCGCCGACGCGGATGGCGCGTTGCAGGCTGGTGAGATCCTCGGTGAAGCGTTGCAGCATTTCCAGCACCGCGTCCTTGTTCGACAGGAACACATCGCGCCACATGGTGGGGTCGCTGG
>CAIWFP010000389.1 GCA_903911985.1 uncultured Sphingomonadales bacterium | reverse complement strand
GGCGAGAGTGGCATAAAACGTTGGCTGGTTGACCTTGGATGGCGGCGCGTGTCGCATCCAAGGTGGCCGGACAACGGCGCTGAAGCAGTCGGCATCAGGACCGGGGGCATTGGCCGTATAATGCGTTAGCGATGCGCTGGCCAACCAGCGCTGCACCGATCGCGTTGGGGTGAATCCCATCGATGAACAGGTCTTGCGGCTTTTGCCTCGTTGATAGGCCCGTTTGGATGACAGGTATGCCTTGGCTGGCCAATTGCTCAAGCAGGGTGCGCTCCGCGGCCTTGCGCTTTTGTGGCGTTGGCGCCGTACCGTCGTGGTAGATCACGATTAGACGAGCACCTTTTTGATCGAGTTCCGTCTTCATCTTGCTGACAAGCTGGAGAACATTTGAAAACATGCGATCATCGAATCGATAGTCCATCACCGAGCCATTGTCCGCAGTGGCGGCTGACAGGCCAAGCCGGGGCAGAGCATAGCGAAACAGGACCTCCTGCAAGCCAAAGGTGGGGCGATGGCTTGGGAAACTCGGATTGTTGTCCAGTATTGCCGAGGTGCTTGGTAACTGGTCAAGGTCCATGAAATTGATGGTCCAAAGCACGGTTTTTGCGCCCAGCAAGCCGTGCTGATGGAGCCATGCACTCTCGTCAAACAACGACCAGCCGCCTGCCGAGGCATTCAGAACTTCGTTGCGGCATCCGAGGCTGGTCAATTGCCGCGAGGCGACAGCTGCGAACGTCTGGCCGTCGTTTAACTGGGTGCCGCCGTTGGCGACGGAATCGCCCAGTACCATGATGCGCCAGACGCCCGGAGGTGGCTGTGGGGCAAGATTGGCGCCGCGTGTGCCAAATGCGTTGATGGTCGTGGTCTTGCCCAGCCTTACAACGCGTTGATCGGGTACGAGCTCATATCCGGATGGTGCCGCCCGGTAGAGCAAGGGCGTGCCGAACCCCTCGTGTCGCGCGGCGATTTCTGCGCCAACGAGTGCAATGAATGCGGAAACGGCAATCCATAGAGATCTACGCATGAAACCTCACCTGTCATACCCAGAGGGTCACCCTGTACATCGCAAGACCTCCACGGCAGCCGTACTGCTGCTGGCCTATCCGCGCAATGCGGCTCCGAGCTTTGCGGCTGCAGCGGTGATCCTCTCGGCAATGGCCTTGAGCTCGGCCTCGGCATAGCTCTTCTCGCCCGGCTGCAACGTCACCTCGATGGCAAGGGATTTCATCCCCTCGGCCACGCCAGCCCCGCGAAAATCGTCGAACACGCGCGCCGCAACGATGTTCGCCTTGTCGGCACCGCGGATGGCCCGCAGCAGATCGCCCGCCGCCAGATCCACCGGCACGAGGAAGGCAAAATCGCGGTTCACCGCCTGTAATGCCGGCGGGGCATAGTTCACGCGGGCAAAGCCGCCGCCATCCTTGGCTCCGCCCTTCTTCGCCGGGATCGCGTCGAGGTAAATCTCCACCACGGCCACCGGCACATCAATATCGAAGGCTTTCAGCATGGCGGGATGCAGCATGCCCAACCGCGCAAGCACATTCTTCGGCCCAAGCCGCAAAGTGGCGGATTGGCCGGGATGGAACTGCGGCCCGGCCTCTCCCATCACCTGCAAATTGTCCACCGGCGCGCCGGCCTGTGCCAGCAGCGCCAGTGCCTCGGCCTTGGCGTCGAAGGCGTCATAGACCTCGGCCTTCCCATTCGCCCAGCCACGTGGCGTCTTCTCGCCAGCCAGCACCGCGGCCAGCGTCAGGCGCTCGTCGCTGCGACCATCCTGCCCCCGCAGATAGCGCCGCCCGATCTCGAACAGGGCCAAACCGCTGGCGCCGCGATCAAGGTTGCGCCTTGCGGCACTCAACAGCCCGGGCAGCAACGAGGGGCGCATGGCCTTCATGTCCTCGCTGATCGGGTTCGTCAGCGTCCACAGGGGGCCATCCGCGAAGGTTTCGGCCTCCGCCACCGGCAGGAACGACCAGGTGATCGCCTCGTTCAGGCCCCGCGCCGCCGCCGCGCGGCGCAGGCGCCGCTCCAGCTTTTGCGCCGCCGTCGCGGTGGGGCGGGCGACGCCATCGACACGCGGTAACGGTACCGACGCGATATTGTCGAGCCCGTGGATGCGCACCACTTCCTCGACGATGTCCGCCGCACCATCAATGTCGGGCCGCCAGCCGGGGGCGGTGACAGTCCAGTCCGCACCCACGGCAAACCCCAGAGCCGTCAGGATCCGCTTCTGCTCCGCGTCGGCAATCTCGACGCCGCCCAGCGTGGCGACCAAAGCCGGATCATAGGCCACACGCTTCGGCTCGACGGGCGCCGCACCCGCGCGGACCACCTCGGACGCCTCGCCCCCGCAAATCTCGAGGATCAGCCCGGTGAGCAAATCGAGGCCGGTGTCCAGAAACGCAGGGTCAACCCCGCGTTCAAAGCGCCCGCGCGCGTCAGAGG
>CAIWFP010000388.1 GCA_903911985.1 uncultured Sphingomonadales bacterium | reverse complement strand
ACCCTCTTGCCTGTCTCTAATAAACCTGGACGAGCCTTACAGCCCTCGGGCGGGCAAACCGGCGGCGCGGAGGGCGGCGTGGGCCTCGGCGATAGTGTGTTTGCCGAAGTGGAAGATGCTGGCGGCCAGCACGGCGCTGGCGTGGCCTTCGGTGACGCCGGCGACGAGGTGATCGAGCGTGCCGACGCCGCCGCTGGCGATGACGGGGACGCCGACCGCATCGGCGATGGCGCGGGTGAGGGCGAGGTCGTAGCCGGCCTGGGTGCCGTCGCCGTCCATCGATGTGACGAGCAGTTCGCCGGCGCCGAGGGTGGCGAGGCGGACGGCGTGTTCGAGGGCGTTTATGCCGGTGGGTTTGCGGCCACCGTGGGTGAAGATTTCCCAGCGGGGGGCTTCGCCGGGGGCAGAGACGCGGCGCGCGTCCACGCTGGCGACGATGCACTGGCTGCCCATCTTCTCGGCGATGTCGCGCACCACTTCCGGGCGGGAGACGGCGGCGGAGTTGACCGCGACCTTGTCGGCCCCGGCCAACAAGAGCGCGCGGGCGTCCTCCACACTGCGCACGCCGCCGCCGACGGTGAGCGGCATGAAGCAGACCTCCGCCGTGCGGCGCACGACATCCAGCAGCGTGCCCCGGCCCTCGTGGCTGGCGGAGATGTCGAGGAAGCAGAGCTCGTCGGCCCCGGCTGCGTCATAGGCGCGGGCCTGCTCGACCGGGTCGCCGGCGTCGATGAGGTCGACGAAGTTCACGCCCTTGACCACGCGGCCATCGCGGACATCGAGGCAGGGTATGACGCGGATGCGGACTGTCATGGTTTCACCAACACTATCGTGAACAGCGCGATCAGGAACATCAAGAACAACGCTTGGCCGAGCGTCCAACACCAATAGGCGACGGGATCCGTGCGGCGGGAGTAAACCTTCGTACCGAACCTCGGCTCTGTTTTTGGCAGTGGCCACCGAGGGGCAACCCACGAATTTCGTTTCAGAACTTCGCCCTTTAGAAAATCGCGCAGTGCTTGGCCACTGCGCCAGAGCAAGTAGATCAGCATCAGAGCCGCGATGAGGCGTTGCCCAATCATTCCCGCCCCGCCAGCGCGATTGCCTCGGCGAGATCGAGGCGGCCGTCGTAGAGGGCGCGACCGGTGATGACGCCTTCGATGCCGTCAGCCGCATGGGGGGCGAGAAGTTCGATGTCCCGAATACTGGCGACGCCGCCGCTGGCGATAACGGGGAGGCGGGTCTGGCGGGCGAGGTCTACCGTCGCCTCGACGTTGCAGCCCTTCAGCAACCCATCACGGCCGATATCGGTGAAGAGGAGGGCTGCCACGCCCGCGTCCTCGAAGCGGTGGGCCATGTCGACCACGGGGACGTCCGATACCTCGGCCCAGCCTTCGGTGGCGACCATGCCATCACGCGCGTCCACCGCCACGACGATGCCGCCGGGGAAGGCCTTGGCCATGTCCTTGACGAATTGCGGGTCCTTGAGGGCGGCGGTGCCCATGACGACGCGTTTGACGCCCAGGCCAAACCAGCCTTCGACGGCGGTTTGGTCGCGGATGCCGCCGCCCAGTTGCACATGGCCGGGGAAGGCCTTGATCACGGCCTCCGCCGCCTCGCGGTTTTCGGCTCGGCCCGCAAAAGAGCCATCGAGATCGACGACATGCAGCCAGCTGGCGCCAGCCTGCGCGAACAGCAAAGCCTGCGCGGCGGGATTATCACCATAGACGGTGGCGCGGGCCATATCGCCCTCGGCGAGGCGGACGACCTGACCGCCCTTCAGGTCGATTGCGGGGAAGATGATCATTTTAGGCAAATCCCTGAAGTGATAGACGCAGGGGGGTTACCCCCCTGCACCCCGTGACGTCTCCCGACGATGGGGTGATTTTTAGTAACCGTTGCGGATGAACTCCCCGCCGCGCAGCGGCTATAAAGCCTGCGGCGCTTGAGGTTTGCCCAAGGCCGAACCCGTGGCGCGACGACGACAGGTATGGGAGCGCGAGGGCCAACCGATTTGCATCGGCAAATCGGCACATAAAACTCGTCCCTCGCATCTTCGCATCTTCAATCTTTTCCCCTGCCCGCTTCACGGCTTCCACTCCAGAAACCTTGCCAGTAGCTCCAGCCCATAGGCTTGGCTCTTTTCCGGGTGGAACTGCACGCCCAGAATAGTGTCGCGGGCGACCGCTGCCACCAGCCCGCCGCCGTGATCGGTGATGGCGGCAACATCGTGGCCCGCTTCCGGCACGAAGTGGTAGGAGTGGAGGAAATAGGCTTCGCCGGGCTCGATGAGGGTGGCGCCGTCGGTATGGTGCGCCGGGACGACGTCGTTCCAGCCCATGTGGGGGATTTTGATGGTGGGGTCGGCGGGCTCGATGAGGCGGACTTCGCCGGATATCCAGTCGAGGCCTTGCGTGATGCCGTGTTCGACGCCGCGCGTGGCGAGGAGCTGCATGCCGACGCAGATGCCGAGGAAGGGGGCGGCGCCCACCTGTACGCGCTCTTCCATCGCCTCGACAAGGCCGGGGATGCCCCGCAGCCCTTGCGCGCAGGCGCGGAAGGAGCCGACGCCGGGCAGGACGATGCGATCGGCGCAGCGCACCACATCGGGGTCGGCGGTGAGTTCGACGCGGCCATCCCAATCGCCGGCAATGCCAGCGGCCTTCAGCGCGTTTTCCACCGAGTGGAGATTGCCCGCGCCATAATCGATCAGGGCCAATACTTCAGTCATGGTGCACTTCAGTCATGGGGCCCCTCAGCCATTCAGGCTGCCCCCCTTGAGACTACCAGTGCCCAGCAGCCCCTTGGTGGAAGGGATGGCGCCGCCCTTGCGCGGGTCGATCTCCACCGCCTGCCGCATCGCCCGGGCAAAGCCCTTGAAGATGCCCTCGATGATGTGATGGTTGTTCTCGCCATAGAGCAGTTCGATGTGGAGGGTGATGCCCACCGCCTGCGCGATGGAATGGAACCAGTGCTGGAACAGCTCGGTATCCATCTCGCCCAGCCGCTCCTGCGTGAAGGCGGCATTCCACACCAGCCAGGGCCTCCCTGAGATATCCAGCGCCACACGCGCCAGCACCTCGTCCATCGGGCTGTAGGCCATGCCATAGCGGCCGATGCCCGCCTTGTCGCCCAGCGCGGCGACGATGCACTGGCCGATGGCGATGGCGCAATCCTCGGTGGTGTGGTGCTGGTCCACATGCAGGTCGCCGGTGATGTGGCAGGTGATGTCTATCAGCGAGTGGCGGCTGAACTGCTCGATCATATGGTCGAGAAAACCGATGCCGGTGGCGACATCATAGGCGCCGGTGCCATCGAGGTTCACTTCGACGGCAATGTCGGTCTCGTGGGTCTTGCGGGCGATCCGGGCAATTCTGCCTGACGATCCGGGCCTGTCTGTCGAGCTATTGGGCATGGGCTGGCCCTATAGGGTGGGGGTATATCTTGTCCAGTTTGTTTGGGTGGATTTGAATGGCGGGTGGGAGTTTGTTGTTGGGTGCGCGTCTATTATGAGGAACGGGAAAGCCATCCGGCTTTCCCTTGCGGCACCGGCCCGCCACCCCGGCGCGGGCCAAGCCCTTGGCATCTGCCAAGGGCGCACCAACAGAAAGAATCGGGCCAACACGGCAAAGGCCCAAAGTGCATAGGGGCTGGATGGCTTTGCCGCACTAAACAGAACGACTTCCCCCTTGACCCGGGGCCAGCCCCGCGCCACTTGAACAGCCATGACCGAAACACCGCCCGACAGCCTTATCCCCTATGACGAGATCGTGCAGGAAGCCCTGCGCGCGGTGGTTGGCCGCGTGCTGGGGCAAGTGGAGGCTGGCGGTGGCGACCTGCCCGGCAACCACCACTTCTACATCACCTTCAAGACCCACGCGCCCGGCGTTTCCATTCCGGCCAGCCTTGTCGCCCGCTTCCCGGACGAGATGACCATTGTTCTGCAGAACAAATTCTGGGATCTGGCGGTGAGCGACACTGGCTTTTCCGTGGGGCTCACCTTCAGCGGCGTGCCGGCAAAGCTGGATATTCCCTTCGCGGCGATCACCGCCTTTGTTGATCCGGCGGTGGATTTCGGCCTGCAATTCCAGGCCGCCGATTCCGATCTGGCGCCCGAACCCCACGATGACGCGGAAAACGACTCGCCCGACGGCCCCCGCGCCATTCCGGCGGATGATGGCTCCAATGTCGTCACGGTGGATTTCGGCAAGAAGAAATAAGCGTCCCCGCACAAGCTTGCGGACGACTCTAGGGCTGGAGGCTCTCATGGCAAACGACCGGCTGCTGAAGCGTCTGTTGGGACACCCGGCACTGCGCGCCAATGCCTCCCGCGCGGTGGGTGGGGTTGTGACTCACCTGCTTAAACGCCCCGCCCGGCATGAAGCGCCAAAAGCCGGCGGGGTGGAACAGCCCGAGACGGCAAAGCCCGAAGCGGCAAGTGTCGCGGCGTCCTCGCTGCCCCGCCGCATTGCCCATACCGCCTTGCTGCGCATCGCCACCCGCTCTGTGCCCGGCGCGATTGTGGTGGGCGGCAGCCTGCTGGCCCGCCACCTCTATCTGTCGCGCAAGGCCCGAATCGCGCGCGATGCCTCAGCCCCGCCGCCGCCCACCCCGCGCAAGGGGAAATAGACACTCCGGGCCCGGTTGGCCGAGCCCGGGGCCAGTCATCCATAATTCCAGACGGTCTTGATCCCGAACCCGGACTGCCGCAAAAGCGCGCATGGCCAGTAACACTCCCTCCGCCGCCCCCGCCGCCGATGTGCTGTCCGATGTGCTGCACCGGCGCGGGCTGATGTTCATTCTGTCCTCGCCCTCTGGCGCGGGCAAGACCACTATCGCGCGGCGACTGCTGGCCGAGGATGGCCATATTGCCATGTCGGTTTCGGCCACGACACGACCCATGCGCCCGGGCGAGGTGGACGGGCGGGACTATCACTTCACCACCCGCGAGAATTTCGCGGCGATGGTGGATGCGGGCGAGTTCCTCGAATGGGCCCATGTTTTCGGCCATTCCTATGGCACGCCCAAGGCGCAGGTGAAGACCGGCCTGCGCGAGGGGCAGGATTATCTGTTCGATATCGACTGGCAGGGCTCGCAACAGCTGCACCAGAAGCTGGAGCGCGATGTGGTGCGCGTCTTCATCCTGCCGCCCAGCATCGACGAGTTGCGCCGCCGCCTCACCGGGCGCGGCACCGACAGCGCCGAAGTCATTGCCCAGCGCATGGAACGCGCCCGCGCCGAAATCAGCCACTGGGATGGCTATGATTATGTCGTGGTGAACTACGATATCGACATCTGCTTTGGCAAGGTAAGCGAAATCCTGGCCGCCGAACGCATGCGCCGTACCCGCCAGACCGGCCTGATCGACTTCGTGCGCGACCTGATGGGATCGGACGGATAGGGGGTTTTTATCGGGTGCGGCAAAGCTATCCGGCCCCTATGCACTTTGGGCCTTGGCTGTGCCGTCCCGAGTTTTTGTTGGGTGCGCCCCCGGGGAATTTTTTGTTTAGTGCGCCCCCGGCATCCGCCGAGGCCTTGCTGTGGGGTTTAGGGGTTTTGGCCACTCCCCCGGGATTTTTTGTTTGGTGCGCCCCCGGCATCCGCCGAGGGCTTGCTGTGCCGTCCCGCTCCCCCGGCCCAACCACCCACAGGGTACCATTAATGGGTGGT
>CAIWFP010000387.1 GCA_903911985.1 uncultured Sphingomonadales bacterium | reverse complement strand
CTCGGCGAGGTTGAGCATCTCGATATGCTGGGCGATCGTGCCGACCAGCCCCTCGCCAATGGCCATGCGGGTTACGTGCACCGCCTCCTGCGCCAGACCACGCGTCGCGAACAGCTCCAGCATCCCCTCGCGCAGCAGATAGATCGAGCAGACCTCGCTATCGAGGCTGCCGCCGATGACATCCACCACGTTGTTGAGCTTGGTCTGCGCATTGGCGCGGCTGGCCATGACATCGTGCAGCCGGGTAAGAATCTGGCGCGCCGAAGCCACCGCACTGAGAGGCACGGTCATGGCGAAAACGTCCCGCACTGGCCCGTGGCACACAGGCCGGTCGCATCGTTCAAAGTGGCAGGCTTGGTCATCACGGGTATAGTGCTAGCCCAATCCGCCGCCCTTGCCAACGCGCACGACCGCCCAATGCGCCATTATCGCGCCATATCGCCCCATGCGGACGACAGCACGCCCCGCGGCATCGGACCGGCCGATGCCGCGGGCGCGCCGAGGTCGGATCAATCGTGGGTGAGTTCGTCCTTGATGCGCAGTTTTCGGCGTTTGAGATGCTGGATCGTCACGAGATCAGGAGAAGGACGGGTCATCTCCTGCTCTATCTGGCGCTGGAGGGTGGCGTGCTTGATCTGGAGGGCGCTCGTATGCGACGATTCCATGCAACAACTCCTGTGCTCGGTGGCCCGCGCCAAGGTCGCCGCTTTCGGGGCGAGGGAGGCAAGGGCCAAGACTGCTCCTCTGGGGCTGCGCGGATGCGGGGATCCGGGCGACATCACGCCGGGCCTGGCCCAAAGAGGGTCGAACGGGAATCGCGGCCTTCCGCCGCAAATCAGCCCGACTCAAAACCGGAACCATGCCGACGCGATTGTCATAGAAACACATTACGCCTATCTTGCGAAGCGAATATGCAATGGCTGGCTGGCGGGGCCCTATCGATTCCCCCTTCGGTTCCTGACAGCCGCGTCGGAGTAGGACAGTGTGAACGAAGATGAGTTGCGCAAGCGTCTGGAAATTCTGCGCATCGAGCATCGCGATCTGGATGCCGCCATCGACGCCCTGATGACCGCGGGGGCATCCGACCAGCTGCAGATCGCCCGGCTCAAAAAGCGCAAGCTGAAGTTGAAGGACCAGATCTCGCTCATCGAGGACTATCTGATCCCGGACATCATCGCGTGAGTTTCAGGGCAAGCACACCTCGCGCCGAAAAAGCAAGCCAATCCGCCGCAAAACATGGTTAACGACTGTGTCGCCGCGAGACAGTCCCGATCTGGGACACTCCCGCGCCGACAAGGCAATTGTGGTTAACGGTGGTTAACGATTATCACGGATCCATGACACCAACGGCCAACATCAATCCCCGCATCGTTGAGGGACTCTATTGCGAGGCGCTTGTCCTTTCGGACGAGGTGCGCGCCGCGTTCGACCTGTCGGGCCGCATCGAAGCGACCGGCACGAACGAGGATGCGTCGCGCATCGCCCTGTCTTGCGAGGCCCTGCGCACCACCACCCGCATGATGCATGCCGTGGCGTGGCTGTTGAATCATCGTGCTTTTTTCATGGGCGAATTGTCGCAATTCCAGCTACGCCGCTATGGCCGTCTCGCCCCGGACTTCCCCGCCGCGGACCCGGAGCGGATGGCGCTGATCGACGCCGCCACCCGCGAGCTGATCACCGCGACCGAGTATTTCTACGCCCGGCTGCTGCGTCTCGATCGCGGCTGGCGGGAGGTCGAATCCGGTCAGCCGCGCGCGCTGGATCGCCTGCGCGAACGACTCGGCCAGTCGATGACCGCCTGAGGGCGATACCGGCGCCGTTTCCACTCGCGTTTTTTCTCTTTCGCAAAGTCGCGCTTGCTCTCATAGACCGGGCATGACTTTTCCTCCCGAGCCTTGGCCCACGGGCCATGCCGAGGTGATCGCGCCTCTGGTTCGCCGCGTGTTGGCTGGCAACCCTTCGGCCTTCACCTTCACCGGCACGCAAACCTATATTGTCGGCGGTCCCGATGGCGTAGCGGTGATCGACCCCGGCCCGGACGAGGCGGACCATCTGGTCGCGCTCCTCTCGGCGATCGGCGATGCGCCGGTGGTGGGCATCTGCTGCACCCACACCCACCGCGATCATTCACCCGCCGCCGCAGTTCTGGCCGAGCGCACAGGCGCCCCGATCATCGGCTGTGCGCCCCTGACGCTCGACGACGACGGCCCCCGCGCCGATGCCGCCTTTGACCCCGCCTATTCCCCATCCCGCATACTGGGTGATGCCGAGCAGCTGGCCGGCCCCGGCTTCACCCTCACGGCGGTTGCTACCCCGGGCCATACCTCAAACCACCTGTGTTATGCACTGGAGGAAACCGGTGCATTGTTCACCGGTGACCACGTCATGGGCTGGTCCACCAGCGTCGTCGCGCCGCCCGATGGCGACATGGCCGATTACCTCGCCAGCCTGGACAAGCTGCAGTCCCGTGCGGATTCGGTCTATTTTCCTGCGCACGGTCCGCAGATAGACAAGCCTCGTCAGCTGGTGCGGGGTATGATTGGTCATCGGCGGATGCGGGAGCGGCAGATACTGGGCCTGCTTGAGGGTGGGGCACTGGAGATTTCCGCAATGGTTCCAGTGATGTACAAGGGTGTGGCGCAGATGCTGTGGCCAGCCGCCGGGCGTTCGGTGGAATCGCATCTCATCGATCTGGAACGGCGCGGGCTGGTGGCGCGCG
>CAIWFP010000386.1 GCA_903911985.1 uncultured Sphingomonadales bacterium | reverse complement strand
GTCATCGGCACCGAACGCCATGAAAGCCGCCGCATCGACAACCAGTTGCGTGGCCGCTCCGGCCGCCAGGGCGATCCCGGCGCCTCGCGCTTCTTCCTGTCGCTGGATGACGATCTGATGCGCATCTTCGGCTCGGACCGGATGGGCGGCATGCTGCAAAAGCTCGGCCTGAAGGATGGCGAGGCGATCGTGCATCCCTGGATCAACAAGGCGCTGGAGAAGGCGCAGAAAAAGGTCGAGGCGCGCAATTTCGACACCCGCAAGAACCTGCTGAAATATGACGACGTGATGAATTCGCAGCGCCGCGAGGTCTATGCCCAGCGCCGCGAATTCATGCGCAGCGATGATGTTTCCCACGCCGTCCACGAAATGCGCGAGGAAGTGATTTCCGCCTGCGTCGATCGCCGCATCCCCGAGCGCGCCTATGCCGAGCAATGGGAAACCGCTGCCCTGGCAGAGGATGTCCGCAAGTTTCTCAATCTCGACCTGCCGGTCCAGGACTGGGCCCGCGAAGAGGGCATGGACGAGACCAAGATGCGCGAGCGCCTCGAGAAGGCCGGTGCGGAATTGATGGCCGCCAAGGCCGCCAATTTCGGCCCCGAACTGATGCGCTATGTCGAGAAATCCATCCTGCTGCAGACGCTGGATGCGGTGTGGAAGGAACACCTGCTCAATCTCGACCATCTGCGCCAGGGCATCGGCCTGCGCGCCTATGGCCAGAAGGACCCGCTGAACGAATACAAGTCCGAGGCCTTCGCGCTGTTCAACGCCATGCTCGACGATCTCAAGGAGCGCGTGACGCTGCTGATGTCGCGTGTCGAGGTCAGCCCCGAGGCACCGCCGGAGCCTGATTTCCAGCCTGCCTCCTATGGCGGGCAGATGCTCGAACAGCACCCGGATCCGAATGCCGGCATGTCGCTTCTGGAGCCCGCAGCGATCACCGTTGGCGCCGGCGGCCTGGCCTCCGGCGAGATCGATCCGAACGACCCCGCGACCTGGCGCAATACGCCGCGCAACGCTGCCTGCCCGTGCGGTTCGGGCAAGAAATACAAGCACTGCCATGGGCGGACGATGTAGTAAGCATTTTCAAGGTGTTAGGGGATTAAAACTGCCTGAAACTGTGTTTGGCACGTGTTAGGCAGAGACGTTATGCTGCTGAAAAGCAGGCATTTGTCAGGCAGTGCGAATGGACGATGGCATCAAACTGGAGGGTGGAAAGCTAACGCTGTTCCGTCGAAACGGGCTTTGGCAAGCCCGGATTTATGTCGGTGACAGGCAATATCTTTGGAGAAGCCTGAAAACCGCCAATCAGACAGATGCCGAGCGGGCTGCAATACGCTTGTTCCACCAGACAGAATACAAGCTTGCCGAGGGCTTGCCGGTTCATAACCGCAGCTTCGACAGCGTTATCAACGAGTATGTGGCGTTGCGCACGAATGACAACAAACTTGGCAAGGAAGCCCAGCGCGGCGTATCGATAAAGTTCACACAGGACGGAAATCTTAGCCAAATCAAGCGCATATCGAAGTTCTGGCGGGAATATGCCGGATCAAAAGCCATCGAAGCCGTTGACGATAAGGTGATTGGTGGCTACGTCGCTTGGCGCAAATCTTACTATCACGGTAAGAGCGTGTTGCCGAAGAACGCCAAGCTCAATCCCACTGACAAGACCCTCCAATGGGAAGTGATGCTCGGCAAGATGATCGTGAAATACGCACACGATCAGGGCTATCGGGGAAACAAGCCACTTCCCACAGTGACATTCACGCCGAAGATCAAGCGTGTCAGGCCAGCGCCGTCACGAGCTGACTTCACCACTATGATCGCCGGCCTTGAAGCCTACGTGAAGGATGCAAAGACCGATCGACAACGCAGCATCCGGCTGCTGTTGCGTGACTACGTGTTGATTCTGGGTTTGTCTGGTATGCGCGTGGGCGAAGCGAACAGTCTTCGGATGCGCGATATCGAGGATCTCGTTGATGCGGACGGTCGCCCGAACGTCCAGTTCAGTGTCCACGGCAAAACGGGCAAGCGCGTGACAGTGCCGTTCATCGAAGCCAAGCGCGTGATCGATGAAATCAGGGGACGTCGCGGCACAACCGATAAGGATGCGTTGCTCTTCGTAATGCCCGATGGTGGCAAGATCATCACCTTAGCGGAGCAATTCAACGCGTTCCTGACGCACATGGAGCTTGCCCACAACAGCAAGGGCGAAAAGTATACGCTTTACAGCCTGAGGCATTTCTATGCGGTACGGGCAATCGCCCGAGACGTCTCGATCTTTGACATTGCAGGGAACATGGGCACCAGCGTGCAGATGATTGAGCAGTATTACGGCAAGCACGCGACCAACACGGCAAAGGC
>CAIWFP010000385.1 GCA_903911985.1 uncultured Sphingomonadales bacterium | reverse complement strand
CCCGGCAGCGTGCTGTGGATGATCGATCAGGCCCGCACCAATGCCCGCATGGTGCGCACCGCCCTCACCCGCGAGGTGTGGGAGGCCACCAACGAGAGCTGGATGGGCCTGCGCGCCGCGCTCGCCCGCCCGGTGCGAGAGGGGCAGATCGGCGAGGTGCTGGATCTCATCCGCCGTCAGGCCACGCTGGTGCGCGGCGCCATGGAAGGCACCATGCTGCGCAACGACATCTTCAACTTCGCCCGCATCGGCACCCATCTGGAGCGCGGCGACAATACCGCCCGCATTCTCGACGTGAAATACCATGTGCTGCTGCCCAATCTGGCCTGGGTCGGCTCGCGGCTCGATAACGCCCAGTGGGAAATGGTGCTGCGCTCCGTCGCTGGCGAGCGCGCCTTCCGCTGGTTGAACTCGGGCGCGATAGACCCGCGCGGCATCGCCGAGTTTCTTATCCTCGATGGCCGTTTCCCGCGTTCCCTCGCCTATTGCTACAGCCAGGTCACCGCCAATATGAGCTTCCTGGCGCATGACTATGGCCACCGCCTGCCCTCGCACATGCTGCTGAACGCGGCGAATTCCCGGCTGGCCGAGATCGGCATTGCCGATATATTCGAGCAGGGGCTGCATCAGTTCATCACCGAATTCATTGCCAGCAGCCGCGAAATCGCTACCGCCATTGCCGCCGATTACCGCTTTATCGAATAGGTCCCCTCTCCGTTGCGCATCGCCATCAGCCACACCACCCGCTACCGTTTCGAGGCGCCCGCCTCGCACGGGCTGCAACGCCTGCGCCTCACCCCCCGCAGCGGCGCGGTGCAGACGGTGAGCGACTGGCAGCTCACGGTCTCTGGCGCCAGGGTGGAGGCCCAGTATGAGGACCATAACCAGAACCTCACCACGCTGATCTCGTTTGCCGCCGCAACTTCCGAGATTGAGGTGGCAACGCACGGCGTGGTGGAAACGCTGGATAGCGCCGGTGTGGTCGGCAGGCATACCGGCTTCATGCCCCTGTGGGCCTTTCTCAATCAGACCGAGCTGACCCGGCCCGGCCCCTTGCTGCGCAAGCTGGCGGGGCGGTTTTCGGGCGCGCAGATTTCCGGCGCGGACGCCCAGCCGATCGCCGCGCTCCACGATTTGTCGGATGCGGTGCTGGAGGCGGTGGCCTATGAAACCGGGCGTACCGATGCCAGCACCAGTGCCGAGGCCGCCCTGGTCGCGGGGCACGGCGTGTGTCAGGACCATGCCCATATCTTCATCGGCGCGGCGCGCATGCTGGGCGTGCCGGCGCGCTATGTCTCGGGCTATCTGCTGATGGATGGGGTGATCGACCAGCAGGCGGGCCACGCCTGGGCCGAGGCGCATGTGGCAGGGCTCGGCTGGGTGGGCTTTGACGTATCAAACGCCATCTGCCCGGATGCGCGCTATGTGCGGGTGGCGGTTGGCGCCGATTATCACGATGCCGCGCCGATTACCGGCGTGACGCTGGGGCACGGCGCGGCACACATGACCGTGGAGGTGTCTGTGGCGCAGCAGTCCTCCGCCCAATAGGGGCAAAACCGGGGATCCGGCGGGCAATCGCCTTGACGCGGAATGGTTGACGCGGGATGGGTAATTTCCCACCTGTGCCGCCTGAATTTGACATGATCTTGCGACCCTTGCGGGGGAGCGCCTGAGGAGTAGAGCTGTGACTTATTGTGTGGGCATGATGCTGGATGCCGGCCTCGTGCTGATGAGCGACACCCGCACCAATTCGGGCGTCGACAACATTTCCACCTTCCGCAAGATGTTTCACTGGGAAGTGCCGGACGAGCGTATCATCACGGTGATGACCTCGGGCAATCTGGCCACCACCCAGGCGGTTATCAGCAAGTTGGAGGAGCGCAACAAGACCCCCGAGGAGCGCCACAATTCGGTGCTTGAGGCGCCCACCATGTTCCAGCTGGCCACGGAGCTTGGCAAGCTGTTGTGCGAGACCATCCAGTCGCGCAATGCCGACAATGGCCCCAAGGCCGCCGGCACCTTTTCCGCCACGCTGATTCTCGCCGGGCAGATCCGGGGCATGGAACCGCGCCTATTCCTCATCTATCCCGAGGGCAATTTTATCGAGGCCAGCTTCGACACGCCGTTCTTTCAGGTGGGCGAAACCAAATATGGCCGGCCGATCATCCTGCGCGGATACGACCGGACGATGAGCTTCTCGGACGCGGCCAAGCTGCTGATGGTCAGCTTTGATTCAACGCTGAAGGCCAATCTTTCGGTCGGCATGCCGCTGGATCTGCTGGTGATCGAGAACAACCGCTTCGAGCCGCTGCATGAGGAACGCATCCTCGCCACCGACCCATGGTATCGCAGCCTTTCCGCCAGCTGGAGCGAGGCCCTGCGCGCCGCGCTCGACGGCCTGCCGGAATATCCCTTTCACACGCGGATGTAGGGGGGGGGGCGGGTGAGGCCGGATTACCCCTGGGGTTACTGGCCCGGCACCCATCGCATCGATTGCCGCCAATAATGCAAACCGGCATAGGCCGGAGCCCCGCGCGGAAATTCAAAATGGGCGTGCTTTGGCAGGAACGTACAGGTGTAATTGTCGAGAAAGGCGGTTCTCGTCGGCACCGGGCCGGTCACCGGGCGACAGCTTTGCACCTTCCCATCCCGGCTGATGCCGAGAACCACGCTGGAGTGGCTCTGCAGATGGTAGTCATTGGCTATGGGCGGGTAATCGTCGGCAGTAACCGTTACCTTCAGGGCGCCATCCGACTTGCGCAGCATCCGGTCGGGAGGCGTGGTGTCTGGCGGATAGATGATGGCGGTATTGGCATAGCCCGGCACCGCCATGGCGCCCATATATAAGCCGGGCGGGCGTTTTGGCAGGTTCTTGGTGAAATAGAACACCACATCCACAAACCCGCGTCTGAAGGGCAGTGCCATGCCCGGGGCCATGCGGAATTTGGCCATATGCATCAGTTGCGCGCAACCGGTTTGCGCGGCTTGCCGCAATGGCGATTTGCCAGTCTCACAGGAAATTTGCCGGCCATTGGCATCAAGCCACAGCCTGACCACCAGTGATACAATGCTCCGGGATGGTGGATCGAGAGTGAAGGCGTTTGGGCTCGGTTTGAAGCTGAAAGTACCGGCTCCGCTCAGGTCGACATTGTCTTGCGTGATGACAATCGGCGAGGGCGAGGCCGGGCCGAAGGCGATGGGCGGCGGCGGTGGCAATTGCGACCCGGCAGCCAGCAGCAAAGATAGAATCACGATATCCCCCTAATTTCCAACAGTTTTGGCTTGCTTCCCACTGGCTGTCAATTTCACCGATCCTACCGGCAAAACGCCGCCGCAGACAATTCCACATGCAGATGGTTGCGGTGGGCGAGGTTGTAATCCGGCCCCAGCACCGTGCCAAAGCGTTTGCAGGCGCTCTGGTGAATCATGTGCAGGAAGTCGCGCTCCGCATCCGTGCCCGCATACCAGCTGCCCATTACCGTGATCCGGCGGCCATCGGCGAGGATGAAGCCCGACACATCGATGGCACTGGCCGTGGCATGGGCGGAGAGGCGATCGGTGCCGGCGATGGTGCGGCAGGCATAGCTGCCCATGGTTTCCACCCGCGCGAGCCGACTGCCGAGAATCTGCCGTGCCGCCCGGTCCACGCCAAAGCGCACCCAATTGGCGAATGGGTTGGCCACGGGGCAGCCCACCTGCGCCAGATTGCTGACCTCGATCTCCCCCCGATCGCCTTCAAGGCTGAACAGGCGCACCGTGCCCAGCGCCGAACAGCCGGGGCTGAAATAACGGTCGGGCAGGGGGGTGAAACCGGCATGGCGTTCTCCCAGCGCGGCCAGACACTGGCGCTCCTCGGCGCGCGGGGCAATGGCGTCTGATTGTGATGGAGCCGGGTGTTGCCGGGGGGAGGTGTCGCAGCCTGCCACCAGCAGCACTGGCATCAACGCCCGGAACAAGGCCAGCTTTCGGAATGCCCTGTCGGTCGGTGTGCGCGGCTGGCGCGGCGATGGCGAGGCGCGTGTCACGCCCGCAGTATACGCCCACGATCACCGCAGGGGAATCCCCCTCGAAAAGGGCGCTGCCCGCCCAAAGGAAAAAGCCCCGCGACGCCAATTGACGCGCGGGGCCCTCCAGATTGGCTCAGCCGATGTTACTTGGTCAGGCCGGTCAGTTCGTCTTTCAGGGCGTTGAACAGGCCGATGGCCACCGTGGTGACCAGTCCGGCCGTTACCACCGCGGCAACATTGCCGGTCACGGCGCTCAGCTGGGTGCCGACAGCCGGTATCAAGGCCACCGCCGCGCCAATGGCGGGCAGCACCAGCACGGCAACGCCGCGTTTCACGAAAGTGTCGGCGCCCTCACCGATCCCGGCAATAATACCGAGAACCAGCAGCACCATTTTCACATCAACGGGAATCGCCACAAAACCGGCGACCAGCGCAAGCAAAAGGGCCAGCGCACGCGCCAAGCCAGTCAGCTTTCCAAGCATTATTCCACTCCTATTTAACCAAGGCAGCCTCTGCGTGCGGCCCGTCTCAAACCATACACAGGTTAACGCAAACCGGAAGAACTTTTTTGTGCGCGGTAAAGTGTTGATTAACCGTAAAAACTCTGATTTTCATCGACTTTACGCGTTCGTGATTATGCTGCGGATTCTAAAAATTGCTGCAGTGGTGTGGCAGTCGCGTGGTGGTGTCTGCATGGTCGTTTGAGCGGCTGGGGAGGGCTGCCCGCCGCGATTTTCCCGGCTCCCCGAGTCTGCTTGACATTGGCGCTGCGGCCTCTACTTGCCGAGCCGGGCCACGCGGTCCCAACGCCGCGCGTGCTCTCTGTAAGGAGAGACTACATGACTGTTGCACTTCCCGCCGTTAAACCGGTCAAAACGCCTGCGCGTCCTTTCTTTTCGTCCGGACCCTGCGCCAAGCCGCCCGGATATTCCCCCGACAAGCTGGCTACCGAATCGCTGGGCCGTTCGCATCGCGCCAAGATTGGCAAGACGCGTCTGCAATATTGCATCGATCTGATGCGCGAGGTGCTGCAGCTTCCCGATACACACCGCATCGGCATCGTCCCCGGTTCTGACACAGGCGCCTTTGAAATGGCGATGTGGACGATGCTGGGCGCCCGCCCGGTCACCACGCTGGCGTGGGAAAGCTTTGGCGAGGGCTGGGTGACGGATGCCGCCAAGCAGCTCAAGCTCGACCCCACCATTCTGCGTGCCGACTATGGCCAGATCCCCGATCTTTCCGCCATTGACTGGTCGAACGACGTGCTGTTCACTTGGAACGGCACCACCAGCGGCGCGCGCGTGCCCAATGCCGATTTCATCCCCGCCGACCGGCAGGGCCTGTCCTTTGCCGACGCCACCAGCGCGGTTTTCGCCTATGACATCGACTGGGCGAAGATCGACGTTGCCACCTTCAGCTGGCAGAAGGTTCTGGGCGGCGAGGGCGCGCATGGCGTGCTCATCCTCGGCCCCCGCGCGGTGGAACGGCTGGAAAGCCATACCCCCGCATGGCCGCTGCCCAAGGTGTTCCGTCTGGTTTCCAAGGGCAAGCTGACCGAGGGCATCTTCAAGGGCGAGACGATCAACACCCCCAGCATGCTGGCCGCGGAAGACGCGATCTGGGCTCTGGAATGGGCCAGGGGTCTGGGCGGGCTGAAGGGCCTGCAGGCCCGGTCGGACGCCAATGCCGCCGCGCTGGGCAAGATTGTCGAGGAGCGCAGCTGGCTGTCGCATCTCGCCGCCGATCCGGCGACGCGTTCCAAAACCTCGGTATGCCTCTCGGTAGAGGGCGCGGACGAGGCCTTCATCAAGGCCTTTGCCGGCCTCCTGGAGAAGGAAGGCGCCGCTTACGACATCGCCGGTTACCGCGATGCTCCCGCAGGGCTTCGCATCTGGTGCGGCGCCACGGTGGATACCGCCGATATCGAGGCACTCGGGCCGTGGCTCGATTACGCCTACGCGACGGTAAAGGGTTAAACGCGGGGGGGATCTTCTCCCCGCGTCAACTTTATACCATCAATCCCGCTCCAAACAGCGCCATAGCGCCGCAGGTAGTCAAAACTGTCCCGCGTGCAGGCACCGCGCAGATGTTCAGCCACAATAAAGACATTCCCGGGGGTTTGGGGTGCCAACCGGTTCCTCTTGAGGAACCGGCACATCAAACCCCGCCCCCAAGACTCAACCCTTAAAAACCCTTTCTCAGGAGCTTACCCATGCCCCGTCCCCGCGTACTCATTTCCGACCAGATGGACCCCAAGGCCGAGCAGATCTTCCGCGAGCGCGGCTGCGATGTCGATGTCATCACCGGCAAGACCCCCGAAGAGCTGAAGGCGATCATCGGCCAGTATGATGGCCTCGCCATCCGCAGCTCGACCAAGGTGACCAAGGAAATCCTTGACGCCGCCACCAACCTCAAGGTCATCGGCCGCGCCGGCATTGGCGTGGATAATGTCGATATCCCTGCCGCCTCGGTGAAGGGCATCGTGGTGATGAACACGCCTTTCGGCAATTCCATCACCACCGCCGAGCACGCCATCGCGCTGATGTTCGCCCTCGCCCGCCAGTTGCCCGAGGCTGATGCCTCCACCCAGGCCGGTAAGTGGGAGAAGAACCGCTTTATGGGCGTGGAAGTTACCGGCAAGACGCTGGGCCTCATTGGTGCGGGCAACATCGGCAGCATTGTCGCCAGCCGTGCCCTCGGCCTGCGGATGAAGGTCGTCGCCTACGATCCTTTCCTCACGCCGGAGCGCGCCGTGGAAATGGGCGTGGAGAAGGCCGATCTCGACACGCTGCTGGCCAAGGCGGATTTCATCACCCTGCACACGCCGCTCACCAACGAGACGCGCAACATCCTCTCCGCCGAGAACCTCGCCAAGACGAAAAAGGGCGTGCGCATCATCAACTGCGCGCGCGGCGGTCTGGTGGATGAGGCGGCGCTGAAGGAAGGTCTCGATTCCGGCCACATCGGCGGTGCAGCGCTTGACGTTTTCGTCACCGAGCCGGCCAAGGAATCGCCGCTGTTCGGCACGCCGAACTTCATCTCCACCCCGCACCTCGGCGCCTCCACCGACGAAGCACAGGTCAATGTCGCCATT
>CAIWFP010000384.1 GCA_903911985.1 uncultured Sphingomonadales bacterium | reverse complement strand
CGATCCGGCGGTTACCTTGGCGGCGGCCAGATAAAGCAGGGCGCGGGCGGCCTCCAGATCGGTGGCCATGTCGGCCAGGGTGAACTGGGTGTTCTGGAACTCGGCGATGGGCTTGCCGAACTGGCTCCGGTCTTTCACATAGGCAATCGCCTCGTCCAGACACCGCTGCGCCCCGCCCAGCGAGCAGGCGCCGATATTCAGCCGCCCGCCATCCAGACCCGCCATGGCGAATTTGAAGCCATCACCCTCGGCGCCGACACGATTGGCCACCGGCACGCGCACATTGTCGAAATTGACCTGACAGGTGGGCGATGAGACCCAGCCCAGTTTCTTCTCCTGCGCGCCAAAGGTGACCCCCTCCTGATCCTTTTCGATGACGAGGCAGGAGACGCCTTTCGCGCCGTTGTCGCTCGTGCGCACCATGGTCACGTAATAATCGTTGACGCCGCCGCCGGTGATGAACTGCTTGGTGCCGTTCACCACGTAATGGTCGCCTTCCAGCCGCGCCGAAGTCTTGAGCGCCGCCGCGTCGGATCCGGAACCGGGCTCGGTGAGGCAATAGCTGCCAAGCTTTTCCATGGTCACGAGGTCCGGCAGAAGCCGCGCCTTCAACTCGGGCCCGCCAAAACTGTCGATGATCCAGCTGGCCATGTTGTGCACCGAAATATAGGCGGCGGTGGAGGGGCAGCCATAGCTCATCGCCTCGAAGATCAGCGCCGATTCGAGGCGGCCAAGGCCAATGCCGCCCATCTCCTCCGACACATAGATGGCGCCAAAGCCAAGCTGGCCCGCCGCGCGCCACACATCGATGGGGAAATGATGCTCCTCGTCCCACCGGGCGGCATGGGGGGTGATGGCATCGGCGGTAAAACGCCGGGCCATGTCCTGAATGGCAAGCTGGTCTTCGGTCAGGTGGAAGAGATCGGTCATGGGCTGTTCCAGGGAGTTTGAAAGTCCGGGCGCGGGGCGAGTGGGTTTAATCGATCGGTTAACCCTACCAGCCCTTCGCCCCATGACGCAAGGGGCGACAATGCCGCAATCGCGCCCTGCGCATTTTTGCGCTGTCGGATGCGCTTTGGGCGATTGCCCTTGGTGCGGCTCTCTGCCACGAGGGCCCATTGCAAACCCGCCCGAACCAACGGGCCACCCCAGCGCAGCGGAGCCGCCCCGTGACGACAGCAACGATCGATTCAGCCCAGTTCCGGCAGGTTCTGGGGCATTATCCCACGGGCGTTACGGTCATCACCGCCATGGATGCCGATGGTCAGCCGCTGGCGCTGGTGGTGGGCACCTTCACCTCGGTCTCGCTCGATCCGCCGCTGGTGGGCTTTCTGCCCGACCGCCGCTCGTCCACCTGGCCGCTCATTCAGGCGGCGGGCCGCTTTGCCGCCAATATTCTGGGCTCCGATCAGATGGCCGAATGTGGCTCGCTGGCGGGCAAGGGCGACAAGTTCGGCGGGGTGGAATGGAGCCTGTCCGAGCGCGGCCTGCCGGTGCTGGCCAATGCCATCGCCACGATCGAATGCACGCTGGACAATGTGCTGGACGCGGGCGACCATGTCTTCGTTCTGGGCCGGGTGGAGGCCATGGCGGTGCGGCGCGAAAGCGACCCGATGCTGTTCTGGCGCGGCCGCTACGGCGGTTTCGCGGGCTAGGGCGCGCGATTTTCCGTTCGGGCGGCACTCCCCCCGCCCCCCCTTCCCCGCCGCCTGGTGCTGCACTTTTCATGACCGTTCCGTTGATCGCGGTGAACAGCTTGCACCCCCGCATCCATGGGAGCAGAAGGACAGCCATGAACACCTCAACGCACACCTCAACGCACACCACCACGCACCTCAGCGCGCGCCCTCGCCGCAGCGCGCTTTATCTGCCCGCCTCCAACCCAAAGGCCATTGCCAAGGCGCGTACCCTTGCCGCCGACATCGTCATCCTCGACCTTGAGGACGCCGTCGCCCCCGAAATGAAGGCTTCCGCGCGCGAGGCGGCTGTGGCGGCGGTGCGCGAGGGCGGCTTTGGCGCGGCGGAAGTGGCCATCCGCGCCAACGGTCTGGATACCGAATGGGGCGCGGACGATCTCGCCGCTATCGCCGGGTCGGGCGTGGATGCCGTGCTGGTGCCCAAGGTATCCTCGCCGCAAGACATTGCCCGCTTTAACGACGCCCTTGCCCATGCGCCCGCCGCGCTCCAGCTGTGGACGATGATCGAGACCTGCGGCTCGGTGCTGCGGCTGGATGCGATGGGCGCCATGGCCGCCTCCACCCGCCTGTCGCTGTGGGTGATGGGCACCAACGATCTGGCCAAGGAAATGCGCGCCCGCCTGCGCCCCGATCGCGCGCCCTTTCTGCCGATGCTGGGCATGGCGGTGGCCGCGGCCCGGGCGCATGGCCTCACCATCCTCGATGGCGTGTGCAACGAATTCCGCGACCAGTCGGTGTTCCGCGCCGAGGCCGCGCAAGGGTTGCTCTATGGATTTGACGGCAAGAGCCTGATCCACCCCGACCAGATCGAGCCCTGCAACGCGGTGTACTCACCCTCAAGGGACGATCTTGCCTGGGCCGAGGGTGTTATCGCCGCCTTTGCCCTGCCCGAAAACGCCGGCAAGGGCGCCATAAGGGTGGACGGCAAGATGACCGAGCTGCTCCATCTGGAGGAAGCCCGCAGGCTGGTCGCCATGGCGGAGATGATCGCCCGGGCCGAAGCCACACAGGGGATCGACGCGTAATACCAAGGTTCGATGATCTTGACTCATCGGACCTTGGTTAAGTCCGTGTGGCGCCTGAACATTTCCAAGGCGTGATGCGTCAGCATCTCGGCGCCTTGGCATAAGCATCCCCAGCGCCCCGTCCGCGTGCGATTAGCCCGCCATCACGGCCCGATATAGCCCACGGTAACCTGCGGATCGGGCGATTCCGCCTTCCACCGCACCGATCCGAACGGGCGCTCCAGCCAGCGGCGGATGCGGCGGCTGCCGCCCTCGATGCAAAAGGCATCCACCGTATGCAGCGCGTCGATGTCGGACTGGGTGTAGCGATCGCGCATGCGCAGATAATCGGCCCAGGTCGGGCAATGGTAGCGTTCGGTCCACACCGTCGGGTCGGCGATGTCGCGCGCGATTGACCAGTTGAAGCCGCCATTGCGGTGGCGCACACCCTGCATGCTCTGCGCCGCCCCATAAAAGGCGCGGGCGTTGTCCAGCGTTACACCGTACTCAACCTCCACCACCACCGGGCCGGAGCGCAGGGTCAGCGCCATGCCCACATCCAGCTCGTTGTCGAGCTCGACCGCGGCGGTATCGATATCTTCCTGACGAACCAGCGGCATAACAAGGCCGACCAGCGCGGTCAGCCCGGTCGCGACCCCAGAGGCCGCCAGCGCGAAGGCGATGCCCATGTGCCCGGCCAGATCGCCCCAAGCCCAGGAGCCCAGTGAAATACCCCCCATCAATGCCGAGGAGAACAGCGAGAGGGCGCGCGCCGTAACCCAGCGCGGCGCACTCAGCTGAACACCGACATTGAGCAGCGATACGGATTGCATATTGCTCAGCCCGATGACAAAAAACACCAGCAGCGACAACGGCTGCGAATGGCTGATCGACAGCACCAGCAGCGAGCAGCCCATCACACAGGCCATTATCCGCAACAAAATCTCGTCGGAGGCCAGCCGCTTGAATTTTGGCAGGATGGTTGCGCCAACCACCGCGCCAATGCCGATGCCGCCAAGGTTCATACCGAAGGTCGCGGCGCTGCCGTGCAACAGGTCGCGGGCGATCAACGGACCCAGCGCGATATAGGTGAAGCTGGCCGAACCGAGCAGCGCCGCGCGCACCAGCACGGTACGTATCGGCGTGGAATGCAGCGCAAAGCGCAGACCCGATACAATCGCCCGGTCAATCCGCTCTGGCGGCAGGCGCGAGGGCGTTTGCTCCCTCTGCCAGATGAAAAAGGCGAGCGCGAGCGGCAGATAGGCGAGCGCGTTGATGGCAAAGGCAGCCTTGGCCCCGGCGGCCAGCACGATTACCCCGCCCAGAGCCGGGCCAAAGCTGCGTGCGAGATTATAGCTGATCGAACCCAGATTGATCGCCGCCGGCAGATCCGCCTCGCTCACCTGCTCGGTTATCGAAGCCTGCCAGGACGGGCCGTAAACGGCCACACCCACGCCGATAAGGAAGCAGAAGCTGAGCAAAACCCAGGCGTTGAGATATCCCATGAACGACAGCAGCGTCAGCACCGCGCCCGAGGCCGAGGCAAAGCCCAGCCCGGCCATGGCTATCTTGCGGCGGTCGAACATGTCGGCAATGGCGCCGGCGGGCACCGCCACCAGAAACAGCGGCAGCATCAATGCCGTCTGGACCAACGCCACCATGCCCGGCGAATTGGACAGGCGGGTCATTTCCCAGGCGGCGGCCACGCCCAGAATCAACTGGCCAAAGTTCGACAGCAGGCTCGCCGTCCAGATACGCCGGAAGGTCCGCACCCGCAGCGGGGTAAAGGGGCCCGAACGAACAGGCGCGCCGGCGCGGAGGTTACTGGCCCCGGGCAAATCTGAACATGCCGGGCCTGAAGTTGGCGGGCCTGACGCGGTTAGGCCAGATTCTGTTGGACCGGAAACGGCTGGCGCCGACACGTCTGGCATTGGGTTCCCTTGCGGTTATGCTGACAGACCATGTCGCCCCGCCCGGCCACAAGGTCAAGCCGCGAGCCATGGGCCACGCGACTATTCCGGCCCAAAGCCGACCTCCCGCCGCCCGCCCGGGGCGGTTCTCAGCGCGAAAACATGGCCGGCTTCGGCGCTTTGCGGCCCAACAGATAGGGCAAGGGCACCAGCGCCAGCATGACCCATGCCAGCAGATAGAAATTATCGACATAGGCCATCATCGCCGCCTGCCGGGTGACCTCGCCGTCCAGCATGGCCATCACCCCGCCGCCCGCGTTTTGCCCCATCGCCACGAACCCGGCCATATCCACCGCCGGCAGGGTGCTGGCCGAAAGATGCGCGCTCAGATCGGCATGCGCGACCTTGCCTGTTCGCGCCAGCATGGTGACGATAAAGGAAATGCCGAATGACCCGCCCAGCGAGCGGAACAGGCCCAGCAGGCTGGACCCATCGGTACGCAGTTCCGGCGCCAGAGAGCCAAAGGCGGCCAGATTCATCGGCGTGAAGATCAACCCCATCCCTAGCCCCTGCACAAAACTGGCGACGACGATGGTACGAAAGCCCATGTCCAGCGTCCAATGCGACATCATCAGCATGGCGACCGAAATAATCGCGAATCCCACCGCAATCGGTGCGCGAAAATCCACCCGCCGCACCAGCCGGCTGACGAAGAACATGGTGATGGCCATGCCGATACCCCGAGGGGCCATCAACAGGCCGGTGGTCATCACCGGATAGCCGAGAACCTGCTCATAAAACGTGGGAAGTGTTGCCGACAAGGCGATGTTGACCACGCCCAGCGCTGCCATGAACACCATGCCGGAGACGAAATTGGGGTTGGTGAACAATTCCCGACGGAATAGCGGAGACGGCGAGGCCGCGGTGCGTACCAGAAACATCCACAGGCACGAGCCAGCCACCACCATCTCGATGATGATTTCCCAGCTGTTGAACCAGTCGCGCTCCTGCCCCCTGTCCAGCAGCAACTGCAACGCGCCGAGCCCCAGGGCAATCAGCGCGAAGCCCCAGCGATCAAGCTTGCGCCGGACGAGCGGCCGCGAGGGCAACAGCCACCACATCACCCCCAGCGCCGGAATGCCCACCGGCAAATTGATATAGAACACCCAGCGCCAGTTCAGCTGATCGGTGATAAAGCCACCGATAAACGGCCCGCTGATGGGGGCAATCATCGCCACCCCACCCCACAGGGCCATCGCGCCCGCCTGTTTGGAAGGCGGATTGACGTCAAACATGATGGTTTGCGACAAAGGCCCCATCAAGGCGGCGGCCGTTCCCTGAAGGAGACGGAAGGCCACCATCTCGGGCAAGGCCGTTGCCGCGCCGCACAGCGCCGAGGCGGCAAGAAACATCGTCGTCGCCCCCAGAAACACCCGCCGCGAGCCCACCCTGTCGGACAGCCAGCCGGCAATCGGCGTCGCCAGCCCGCCGGCGATGATGAAGCTGGTGAGCACCCAGCTGATCGCGTCACCCGAGGCCCCCAGTTCGGCCTGCATATGCGGCAGGGCCACATTGGCAACGCTGGCGTCGAGGAACTGACACAACGATACGAGCGTCAGTGCCCACATCAGCGCCTTGCGATTGCGAACCGGCAGGCTGGCCCGGTCGGACAGGGCGCCGGATGCGCCCTCCGCCCTAGCGGCTGGTGTCGATGACGACATGGGTCGACAGGCCGGCCAACAATTCGCGCGAGGGGCGCTGGTCGATGGCGATGCGCACCGGCACACGCTGGGTCACCTTCACCCAGTTGCCGCTGGCGTTCTGCGCGGGCAGCACCGAAAACTCGGAACCCGTGCCAGCGCCGATGCTGGCGACATGGCCGGTCAGCTCCATGTCGGGATAGGCGTCAAAGCTCAGTGTCGCCTTCTGCCCGACACGCATCTTGGCCAGATCGGTTTCCTTGTAATTGGCCTCGACCCAATTATTCTGGTTGGCCACGATGGTCAGCGCCGGCAGGCCGGAAAACTCATAGGCGCCGGGCAGCAGCCGCCCCAGCTGGCTCACCTTGCCGGAAATGGGCGCGCGTACCACGGTACGGGCCAGATCCAGCTCGGCGCGCTCCTTCTGGGCCCGAGCCGCCAGCACGGCGGGGTTTTGCCCCGGCGCCACCGGGCCCGATGCCAGCGCCGCCTGCGCCTTGCCCTGCGCAGAGATCATGTCGGCCAGCTTGTTGCGGGCGTCGTTCAGATCATGCTCGGCCTGCTGCAGCCGTGCCCTGGTGGCAAAGCCGCGCGCCATCAGCGCGGATTGGCGCTGATATTCCGCCTCGTAGAAGGCCACGCCCTGCCGCGCGCCCTCGATATCGGCGCCAGTGGCGGAAAGTTCGGTCTGCATGCCGATCACCCGCACCTGAGCCGCGGCCACAGCGGCATTGGCCTGCTCAGCGGCGATGCGAAACGGTGCGGGATCGATACGGAACAACACATCCCCCGCCCTTACCTGCTGGTTCTCGCGCACCTCCACGGCAATAACCGGACCATTGACCTGCGGGCTGACCGAGACCTTGTCCTGCCGGACATAGGCATTGTCGGTGCTGAGATAGCGCAGATTGGCGACGCAATAGATCAGCGCGCCGCTCACCAACAGCACCGGCACCGACAGCATCAACCCGATCTGCCGCATCCGGTCAGCGGGCGGCACCTTGAACCCACCAGCCTGTTCGGCCATTTCGGGCAGGATAAGGGGGTCACTCTCAGCCATACTAGCTGTCCTCGCCGCTCAGGGGCGGATCACCCGGGGCGGTGTCATCCTGTAGGGGCGGCCCGGCTGGCACCCTGCGCGAGAGATTGCTTCGGATCTGGTCGAGCATGACCGCCATCATGGCCCGGCTATTTTCATCAATACCCTCAAGCGCAATCTCGAATGTTTCGTTGGCAAAGGGCTGCAGTCTGGTCAGCAGCGCATGGCCCCTGGGCGTGATGTGCAGCCGCCATGCCCGGCGGTCCGCCGGGTCCGCCCGGCGCTCCACCAGATCGGCGTCCTGCAACCGGTCGATCATCCGGCCCAGCGTGATCGGCTCGACCTCCAGCATCTCGGCCAGCCCGCCCTGGTTGATTCCCTCGTGCCGATGGAGCAGGCTGAGCACCTGCCATTGCGGACGGGTCACGCCAATCCCGCGCGCGCGCTCGTCGAAGGAGCGGCGCATCAGCCGCGCCACTTGCCCGATCATTGTGCCAATATTGTCATTGCTCATGCTAGGCGAATAGTAGCAATGCTGACTATATTCCAGACTAAATTATCAGATGCTCATGGTTTACCGCATGTCGCCCCCACAGCCGGCATCATCAGTCCCGTCAGCCCGCCAACTGCGCGACCTCATTCAGCACGCGTTGCGCGTGTTGTTTTCTGCAGATGAGGAGGTCTGGCATGTAGG
>CAIWFP010000383.1 GCA_903911985.1 uncultured Sphingomonadales bacterium | reverse complement strand
GGGATGGGCAGCACCTTGGGCGTATAGGTCAGGAATAGCCGGATCAGGAGCGCAAGGGCGCGGTTGCCGCACCCATCAGAAATGACCTCGTGAAACTCGGAGGCGGCGACAAGATAGTGCGGTGCCGCTGCGGCGTTCAACCGGACGAAGGCCTTTTCCAGCTTTGACAGGTCGCTCGCCGTGGCGCGCTCGGTGAATTTGGTAATGGCCGAGAGCTCCAGCGGAGAATGGGCCTCCCAATTGTGGCTAAAGGGGATGCGCGCATAGCTCAGATAGGTCGTGGCGAGATCAATCGTGTAGCTGGGATCGACCTCCTGAACGCAGATGCCCCCCGTGGCACCGGTCTTGACGCGGATGATGTCATGCAGTTCGAGCGGGCGAAGCGCTTCCCTCAGGAGCGCGCGGCTGACGTTATAGCGGGCCTGCAGGTCGATTTCTGTGCCGAGGTTATGGCCCTTGGCCACGCCCATCGTTTCGATGTCTCGCACGATTTGAAAGGCAACCAGTTCGCTAAGCTTGGCGGGGGTTCCGGCAGCGCGGCGCTGGTCGGCAAGATCGGCGATGGTGCGATCATCCAGTGCTTCCAGAAACAGGCTGATCGCCAGATTTTCGTCAGAGCCCGGCGAGGCGCGCTCGGCATTGCGGAGGATTTCGGCGACTTCGTGGCGATCGGCTGCGGGAACCTTGGTCAGCTCGAAATAGGTTTTGAAGGCAAAGACAATCGCATCGCGCGGCGGTGCCTTGACCACCAGGCCGCCATTGGCACCCCGGCGCATGCCGGCAACGCCATGCCATTCGACCTGCCGCATGGCCTCGCGGAATGTGGCCCGAGAGATGCGGAACCGGTCCATGAAGTCGCGCTCGGTTCCGAGCACATCGCCCTCGCGCCAGCCCTGATGGAGGATTTCCGCAATGATTCTCTCTGCGACGATCTCGCCCAATTTGCGCCGCCGTTTCGACCGCCCCGCGGCGCGTAACTCGTCCAATGCCATTTCGGCGAAGCCCCAATCGATCTTACCACGGTCGTCGATCAGCTTTTCGGGAAGTTTCAGGGATTTGACAAGGGAGTTGATCAGCTTAATAAGTATACCATTAAAGCCGCCAAGGTTGGATTTTGACCGGAGCATGTCTGGCGGAGGCCGCCGCAAACCACATAATGGGGTCATTGGGCCCGCCTGGATCAAGTGGCGGCGGGCAGGCATGATCGTGAGTGAAAAAGGGATTGGGTTCGGGAATGCGTGAAGATCCACCAACCTGTTTCTATCAAGCAAATGAAGCGGGCTTTGTCTCCACCCGCCTTGCCACCGGCCCGTGGGACAAAAGATATCAAAACGGCGTCGCTCTCGCCGGGCTGGTGGCCTACCTGGTTGAGAGCCATCCCTCGCTGGTGCCAATGGGCACGGCCCGGCTGGTGATCGACCTGCTGAAGCCGACGCCAATGGGCTACGTTGTCCCCCGTGTGCGTGAGCTTCGCGGTGGCAAGCGACTGCAATTGCTGGAAATAGAATTGCTGCACGAGGGCGAGGTGACGCTCAAGGCTTCGGCACTGCGGGTGCGGCTTGGCGAATGTCCGGCATCTGAACATGCGCCTTATGCCGAGCCAGCGGCGAACCTTGAGAGTTTTAATATCCGCTCGATTTATAGCCATGTCGTGGAAAGCCGGCTCGAATATGGCGGGCTTGAGGAAATCGGCCCCGGCGTCACCTGGATTCGCTTCCACGGCGACATTGTCCAGGGCGTGCCAATTTCGCCTTTCGTCCAGCTTGCCATGGCGGCGGATTTTGGCAGCGGGTTGTCGGCTTATGTCGACTGGCGGGAATGGACTTTTGCCAATGTCGACATCTCGCTGCACCTCACACGGCAACCGCGTGGGCCGTGGGTGCGGATCGCGGCGCGGACCGACAGTGCTGGAAACGGGATTGCCGTGGTCGATGCCACGCTATCGGACCTCGATGGTGATATCGGCCACGCCCACCAGACCCTTTTTCTCGACAGAAACCGAAAATGACCCGGTGAGGCCGAGGCCATGCTTGCCATTGGCAAGGCCGCTTGGGCCACATCGCGGGTCATTCAAACAGTTCGCCGCCATCATGTTGTCTCATGAAGGTCTAGACCGTTTTGAGAGGGTGCCCGGATGAAATTGGAAGCCGCGCTTGCAGAACAACCACAACATGTCCCAGACGCGCTGGTCAGGGATTTCGACCTGTACGGCATTCCGGGGCTGGTCGATGGCTATTCCGCCGATATTCACGCGCTGTGGAAGCAGGTGCAGGACAGTTTTCCCGATATTTTCTGGACACCGCGCAATGGTGGCCATTGGGTGGCGACACGCCATGATGACATCCTGACGCTATGCACCGATACCGCCCGGTTTTCGAACACGGAGCCGTTTATCCCCATCGGCATCGTCCCGCATACCGGTCCAAGCCAACTCGACGCGCCCGAGCATCCGCCCTTCCGCAAGCTGGTGTCGCTGGCCTTTACGCCAGCCTCGTTGAACAAGGCCACGGTGCGGGCGCGGGCGGCGGCGAGCGACATCATCGCGGCGTTGCGGCCGCAAGGGCGCTGCAATTTCATGCATGACTTTGCCGGCGTCATGCCGATCGTGACCTTTCTCAACCTGTTGGGCATGCCCGAAACCGAGGCACCCTACCTGCGCGATCTGGCAGAGCGGATGGTGCCGGGTCAACCTGGCGCGCAAGATGCCTGGGGCGAGGCAGGTGACTACATCGCGGCACTTATCCGCGAGCATCAGGCCAATCCCGGTGACGACTTCATCAGCATGCTGGTGCACGCACAGGTCATGGGTCGCGACCTGACACCCACAGAGCGGCAAAATGTGGTGCAACTGGTGGTCACCGGCGGGCTGGACACGGTCATCAATACGACCGCCTTTGCGATGACCCACTTTGCCCGGAACCCGGATTTGCAGCGCGAGTTGCGGGAGAATCCGGAGCTGTATGATGGGGCCGTCGACGAAATCACCCGCCGGTTCGGAACCAGCAATCTGGCAAGGTTGACGCGCTGTGACACCGCATTGGCTGGCGTTTCGATCAAGGCGGGCGAACAGGTGCTGGGCATCTTCCCGCTGGCCGGGCTGGATGAACGGGTCAATCCCGACCCAATGACCTTCGATCCGCATCGCGTCGGGCGTCGGCATCTGAATTTCGGCAGTGGCCCCCACACATGCCTTGGTGCGCGGCTCGCAAGGCGGGAAATCCGCATTTTTCTGGAAGAATGGATCGCCAGGATGCCCGAATGCCGGATCGTGGAGGGCACATCCCCGCGTATGGCAGCGGGGCTCATCAATACGATGCGGGACCTGCATCTGGAGTGGGAACCCGCCTGAGCGGGCTCAGGATCGAGGTTGCACGGGGCAATTCACCTACCGTCAGGCATTCAATTGAATGCCTGACGGCTTCTGGATGACGCTGCTCGCTCGACGCCCGCAGAGTAGCCTCAACCCTCCGAGGCGCGGCGCAGCGTTTCGGCGTGGTCGCCATCAAAGATGACCACAATCCGGCGACCCACTTCGGTGTTGGCCACGTAGTCCTCGATGGATTGGCGCACGCCGGGGTGCTCAATGCGGATGAAGGTGTCGTCATCGACCCGGAAATTGCGTTCCAGACCATCTGTGGAGCGGACGCGGATCGAATCGGGCTTCGCTTCCAGCACATCGGCTAGCAACACGCGCGGATGAGCGGCAGATTGGACGCGGGTGTCGATGGTCACGCGGCAGCGGTTCGAGGTGTTGGGCATGCTGGCGTGGGGTGCATAGGGGTTCAACACGAGCACATCACCGGGGTAGTAATCGGTCGTCGCCCAGGAATCCGCGGGGATTACGCCAAGCGGAATGTTGAACGGGGGCACGGCAAGATTGTGAAAATACCCACTGTTGCACTGGCCGACCGCGACGGCGAGGCCGCCCACTTCGCGTTCGCAATTGGTGATCGGCAACCACACCGGCTTGTAGTTCTTGATGCCGGGGCTGTAGAAACCGTCCTGATGCGGACCCGTGATCGAGCCGCCGGGCGGATAGGTGCGATACTGGACAATCGGGATCATCGCGGCCGGTTCGCCGAGGATCTGTGCCATGACCTTGAGGTTTTCGGGATGTTCGACCAACCGGCGCGAGATACCTGAAAATTCCGGACTTTCTTCCATGCCACCGGGAAAGGGTTTGCCGGTCCAGACCGGTTCGGTAGCGCCGGGCTCGATCAAGCCATGGCGGACCATGAATGCGAACATTTCCTCGCGGCATCGGTCAAGCGCCTCGTGCGAGATGACGTCGCGCAGGAGGATGTAGCCCTTCTCGTCATGAAAGCGCATCAGCGCCTCGTGGTCACCCAAGAGGTGATTGCAATCCTCAAGTTCCCGCACGGGATTGATATCATTGACGGTCAGCGGCTCTGCGCCGGGTAGCGAAATCGATTCGACGGCCATTCTCGAGATCCTTCTCCTGACCGGCACCTTGCGAAGGCACCGGTTCGAGGGGGATCAAACCATTCTTGCCCACATTCCTACAGGGGCAAAATTATTGCATTTGGTGGCATTCTTGTTAAAAGTGCACTAAATGTCGACTATCGTTATCGCTGCATCCCCCGGAACCTATCTGGCTAGCCTTGGCGCCATGGTCGATGCCCATGCGCGACTCGGAGAGGTCTTCGTCACCAACCCCGCGCTGGGGGATTATGCCGAGATGAAGACCCGGCTTGTGCTGGTTTCGACCGAGGCTGGGCGGATAGAACTGGCGGATGGGTATCATCTGGAAGCCGATGATAGACTGGCGAATATCCGCGAGGCACGGATTGTTTATCTGCCATCATTCCAGGCACCGGATCCAGCACATGCGATGAATCTGGTGGCCCAGGCGCTGCCATTGCATGGCTGGCTTGGTCGGCAACGCGATGCGGGCGCGCTGATCGCTGCATGTGGGGCGAGCGTGCTGCACCTTATTGCTGCCGGGCTGCTCGACGGGGCACAATGTAGCGCGCCAGCGCGATTGCAGCCATTGATCGCCGCGAAATTTCCTGCCGTCAGTGGACTAAGAAGTGAAGCTGTGGTCGAACATGACGGGTTGTTTACCAGCGCCCGTGATGCGGATAATGCGGCGCTGGTTCTGCATCTTCTGGCGCGGGCATTTTCACCGGCAGTCGCGCAGAGTCTCGCGCAGCGAGAACGACCGGCCGGAATAGATCAGCTTGTCACCGATCCCGTTGTCGCCCGTGCCCAACTGTGGATCCGCGATCATTTCGCCAGCAGTTTCAGCATTGCCGAACTTGCCGGGCGGCTGGGAACGAGCCATCAGTCACTCATCCGCCGCTTCCGCGAGGCGGGGCAGGGAACTCCCAAGGCCTATGCCCAGCGCCTGCGGATCGAAGCCGCCGCGATCTCGATGATCGAAACCGATCGCAGCGTTGCCGAAATCGCCCAACTGGTCGGCTACACCGACATTCCCTCGTTCAGAAAAATTTTCACCGCGCGGATGGGGTCCACACCGGGTGCCTGGCGACGTCAGGCCCGCAGAGGGGCATTGACAGGGCCGATTCAATTGGCCCATTAAAACCTCTATATTATTAATAGGGGAATTGGCCGATGGCACTCGATCCTTCCATCCGCAACCGGCTGGTTTTGCCTGCGGTATGCGCGCCGATGTTTCTCGTCAGCAAGCCGGCCATGGTGCGCGAGGCGTGCAAGGCGGGAATTGTGGGGGCCCTGCCGCGCCAGAATGCGCGCAGTCTGGACGTGTTCGAGAGCTGGCTGAAGGAAATCCGCGAGGCGCTTGACCGCCATGCCGAGGAAAATCCCGGTGCCCGCATCGGGCCTCTGGCGGTCAATCTTGCGACCAAGCTTTCCGATGAGGACGCCAGGCTGCATCTGGAGGCCTGCAAGCGGCACGGCGTGGAGATCATCATCAGTGCCACCGGGAACCCTACCGAACTGGCGGCCCGAGTGCATGACCATGGCCTCAAGATCTGGCACGACGTCGTCTCGCTCCGCTTCGCCGAAAAGGCGATCGCGGCGGGAGTTGATGGCCTGACCTGTGTTGGCGCGGGCGGTGGCGGCCATTCGGGGAGCATAGGCCATCTGGTGCTGGTGCCACGCATCCGCCGGATATTCCAGGGAACCCTGCTCATGGCGGGTTCGATCTCGACCGGTGCGGCGATCCGCGCGGCGGAATTGCTGGGGGCCGACCTTGCCTATATGGGCACGCGCTTCATCGCCACCCAGGAAGCGGCGGTTGATCCAGCCTATGCGCGTATGCTCGAAGAAGGCCATTCCGAAGACCTGATGTTTACGCCAAAAATTGCGGGCGTGCCCGCCAATTGGCTGGTGCCGTCGATGGAGCGCCTTGGGCTGGATCCGAAAAATCTGCCCAGCGCGGCAGGTCATGGCTTGGGCTACGACCATCTACCCGAAGGCGTGAAGCCGTGGAAGAACCTGTGGTCGGCAGGGCAGGGGATCGACCTGATCGATGATACACCGACAATTGCCGAACTCGTCCTGCGGCTTCGGCGCGAATATGTCGCCGCCTGTGAAGCGCCGAGCTATGCCGATGTTGCCCGTCTTGTTGATCAGGCGCTTGATGCAAAGGTCGACTAGAG
>CAIWFP010000382.1 GCA_903911985.1 uncultured Sphingomonadales bacterium | reverse complement strand
TGATGGCCACCTTCCGGCTCGGACATATCGCTGGAGGAAATTGGAGCAATCGCATCAATCATCGCGGCGTCCGATCTATCGCAAAGCTGCGCTTCGCCGACTCTGGCCGGCCAAAAGGTGCCCGCGTTTAGCAGCCCCCCACACCCGCCGCAATGCAGCATTCACAGGCATGCCAGCGGGTTCGTTCGGGTGCTGGTTAGGGTGATTGAACAGGTTGAAATGGTTCGGAAAGCAGGGGTGTTACACCCCTGCACCCCATGCCGTCTCCCGGCGCGAGCGAGCGCCAATGGCAACGGCAACCCCCAACCCCTCCGCGCCGCAGGCTATTCAAAGCCACTTCGCGGCAAAGCGCCACGTCCCAGAATTCGCGGTGAGCAAGACAGGAATGGGGGTTTGGGGTGCCAACCGGTTCCTCTTGAGGAACCGGCACATCAAACGCCACCCCCAAGTCTTCACCTTCCCCAATTCAAAATCCCTCAGGGAATCGCCCCCTCCTGCCGAGCCTGCGCGATCATCCCGTCGAGCTTGGTCAGCTCCTCGGCCAGCCGGGCGCGCCACGGCGCCCCGGCGGGTGTGCGGGCCAGCAGCGCCGCCCATTGCCCGCGCGCCTCCACCAGCCGCCCCGATCGGGCCATGGCAAGGCCAAGGAAAAACGGGGGGGCTGGCGCGGCGGGGTCGGCCACCTCCGCTTGGCGAAAGGCATAGAGCGCGCCCGGCCCCAGCGTGCCGCCGGCATGGCCGACCAGCGCATTGCCCAGCGCCGCCCAAGCCTCGGCGTTGTGCGGGTCTTTTTCGATAGCTCCGCGCAGCACGGTGGCGGCCTCGGCATATTCGCCATGCCGAGACAGCGCGTCGGCGATCATCAGCCAGGCGTTGCCGCCCTGCGGGGTCTGCTCCAGCGCCTGCCGCTGGGCGATCATCGCATCGGCAGAGCCCGCCGGCGCCTCGTCGGGCGCGCGCGGCGCTCCGGCGAGATCCGGCTGTCCCTGATAGACATAGCCCGCCAAGCCTACCAGCAACGCGGCGACAATCGCCTCCCAGCCAGCGCGCGGGCGCCTGGTCAGCGCCAACAGCCCCAGCAGCACCGCCGCCGCCAGCGCGAAGATCATCACCCAGATCACGATAGCTTCTCCGCGTCAGAACCCGGGCGCCGAAACCGCCGCCGCAGCAACAGCCTGGCCAGCGCCAGCAGCACCAGCGGCGCGGCAAACAGCGGCCATGTCACCGGCGTCACCCGCGGGGCATAGGTCACATAATCACCATAGCGCTGCACCAGCCAGCCGCGAATGGCCTCGGGGTCTTCACCACCGGCGATGCGCTGGCGGATCTGGCTGCGCATATCGCCGGCAATCGGCGCGTCGCTATCGGCGATGGACTGGCTCTGGCACACGAGGCAGCGGATGGTCTCCATCAACGCCACCGCCTTGGCCTCCCTGGCCGGGTCCGCCAATTGCCGATAGGCATAGGGGGCGGGCGGCATGGTATCATTCGCGGCAACAGGCACCACGCTGAACAGCAGCAGCAGCGCCGTCAACGCCCCCAGCAGCCATGCCTCCGCCCGCAGCGCCAGCCCGCGCCTCCCGGCCCCGCGCGTCACTGCTCCGCCTCCTTCAGCCTGGCCAGCATCATCGGCACTTCCTCGGGGCGAATATCGCCAATATGCTGGTAACGGATCACCCCATGCCCATCGATCACAAAGGTCTCGGGCACGCCGGACGACCCGATCGCCAGCTGCACGGCGGACACATCATCCGACCCCAGCCGCGTATAGGGATTGCCATTACGCGCCAGAAACGCGGCCAGTTCCTCGCGATGGTCGCGAATGGCGATGCCATCGATCTCGGCCCCCTGCCGCGCCAGCTCCGCCAGCACCGGCGCCTCCACCCCGCAGGGGATGCACCAGCTGGCAAAAATGTTGAGCAGCCTCGGCTTGCCCGTAAAATCCGTATTCGCCAACCCCGGCTTGCCCTCGGCGGCGGCAGGCAGGGCGAACTTGGGCAGCTGCTTGCCAATCATCTGGCTCGGCACATCATGGCTGGCCGGCCGCACCAGCCCCACCACCACCAGCGCGACAAAGCAACCGAACAGCGCCAGCGGTAGCCACAGTGCCCAACGCGGTGCCTGATTTGGGGCGTCATTGCCCGCGCGAGGGGTTTTCGCCTCACTCATGCCGCATCTCCCCGCCCGCCACTGTTGCGCGTCTGAGCCTGCGTGGCCTTGCGATCAGCAATCCGCCCCCGCGCCACGTAACGCCGCAGATCCGCCAGCAGCCGCCCCAGCAGCGCCAAAGCCCCGCCCAGCGCCACCAGCGCCCCGCCAGCCCAGATCAGCGGCACAAACGGCTTCCACCACAGGCGCAGCTGCCAGCGGCTATGCGCCGGGTCGGAACTGGGTGTCGGCATATCGCCCGCGTCATCCGCCACCTCGTCGCCCAGCACGGTATAGAGCTGCCCGTCCCACACGGTGTGCAGCGCCGAAACGCTGGTCGTCTGCACCGGCGCCCAGAAGCTGCGCGATTGCGGCGCCAGATGCACCGGCTCGCCCCCGCCGCGCACCGCCACCAGATCGCCCTCCAGCGCCGTCCAGTTCGGCCCCGCCACCGGCTGCACGCCGCCAAGCGTCACGGCCCATGGCCCAACCATCACGCTCTCGCCCACGCGCGCCGCCACCAGCCGCTGCACGGAAAAGGCGCTGTCGCAGGCCATGCCCGCCAGCGCCACGGCAATGCCCAAATGGGCGACAACCATGCCCCACACATTCAGCGGCACACGGGCCAAACCCCGCCCGCGCAACGGCAACACACTCGCCACCGCCAGCCCCGGCGCGAGGCTAAGCCCGATAAACGGCATCACCGCCACACCCCCATGCAGAGCCACCAGCACCGCCGCCACCACACTCGCAGCCAAGGGCAGCAGCAGCACACCGCGCACCCGCGCGACCCTGTCCCGCCGCCAGCGCAACAGGGGCCCCACACTCATCACCACCAGCATCGGCACCGCGAAAATCGCGCTCATCGGCGTAAAATAGGGCGGCCCGACAGAAACCTTCACCCCCAGCGCCTCGGTCACCAGCGGATAGAGCGTGCCCAGCAGCACAATGCCCAAAATCGACGACAGCATGACATTGTTGAACACCAGCGCCCCCTCGCGACTGGTCACGGCAAACCGCTCCCCCTCGCTGACGGTGCTGGCCCGCAAGCCGAACAGCACCAGCGCCGCGCCAATATTGATGGCCAGCAGCGCCAGAATAAACCCGCCCCGTTTCGGGTCCACGGCAAAGGCATGCACGCTGGTCAAAATGCCCGATCGCACCAGAAAAGTGCCGATCATGCTCATCGAGAAGGCGACAACCCCCAGCATCACCGTCCACGCCCTAAGCGCGTTACGCGCCGCCAGCACGCTGCAGGAATGGAGCAGCGCGGTCGCCGCCAGCCATGGCATCAGGCTGGCATTCTCCACCGGGTCCCAAAACCACCAGCCACCCCAGCCCAGCACATAATAGGCCCAGTAAGACCCGGCCGTGATCCCCAGCGTCAGGAAAATCCACGCAGCCAGAACCCAGGGCCGCATCGCCCGGGCAAAGGCCGGGCCCACCTCGCGGGTAATCAACGCGCCAATGGCAAAGGAAAAGGCCAC
>CAIWFP010000381.1 GCA_903911985.1 uncultured Sphingomonadales bacterium | reverse complement strand
TTGAAGACCGCCGATTATTCGCGCGATGCCGGGTTTGGCCTGCGCGGGGTTTCGGGCGAGATGACCGGCTTTGCCCATGCCAACGACATTTCCGCCGCCGCGATTGCGCGGGCGGGGGAAACACTGTCGCTGCTCGACCCTGCAAGCGCGCCGATGGCGGCGGCTCCCCGTGCCAGCAACCGGCACCTCTATACCGATGCCTCGCCGCTGGACGCGATTGGCTTTGCCGAAAAGGTGGCGCTGCTGGAGACGATCGACGCCGCCGCGCGGGCGCGTGATCCGCGCGTGGCGCAGGTGACGGCGAGCCTTTCGGCCAGCTGGAGCGTGGTGGAAATCGTGCGCCCCAATGCCGAGGCCTGCCTCGATGTGCGGCCACTGGTGCGGCTCAATGTCTCCATTGTGGCGGAGAGCAATGGGCGGCGCGAGACCGGCAGCTTTGGCATGGGTGGGCGCTATATGTATGACGCGCTGTTCGACCCGGCCAACTGGAACCGCGCGATTGACGAGGCGCTGAACCAGGCGCTGACCAATCTGGAATCGGTGGCAGCCCCCGCCGGCGAGATGACCGTGCTGCTGGCCCCCGGCTGGCCCGGCATCATCCTGCACGAGGCGATTGGCCACGGGCTGGAAGGCGATTTCAACCGCAAGGGCACCTCGGCCTTCTCGGGCCGCGTCGGCCAGCGGGTGGCGGCGCCCGGCGTAACCGTGGTGGATGACGGCTCGATCGCCGGGCGGCGCGGGTCGCTTTCGGTGGACGACGAGGGCACGCCGACGCAGGAAACCGTGCTGATCGAGGATGGCATCCTCAAGGGCTATCTGCAGGACCGGCTAAACGCCCGGCTGATGGGCGTGGCGCCCACCGGCAATGGCCGCCGCGAAAGCTATGCCCATGCCCCCATGCCACGCATGACCAACACCTTCATGAAGGGCGGGAACGACAATCCCGCCGAGCTGCTTTCCCGGGTGAAACGGGGCATCTTCGCCAAGAGCTTTGGCGGGGGGCAAGTGGATATCACCAGTGGCAAATTCGTCTTCACCTGCACCGAGGCCTATCTGGTCGAGGACGGCAAGATCGGCGCGCCGATCAAGGGCGCGACGCTGATCGGCGATGGCCCGAGCGTTTTGACCCGGGTGATTGGCATTGGCGACGACATGGCGCTGGACGAGGGCATTGGCGTTTGCGGCAAGGGCGGACAGAGCGTGCCCGCGGGCGTTGGCCAGCCCACGCTGCTGATCGATGGGCTGACGGTGGGCGGAACCGGCTGACGGCCACGGTCAGCCACGGTTCAGTTTGGCGAGGATAATGTCCGGCGCAAGGATGTCTCAAGGAGAAGATCTATGCGCAAATCCACGCTGATCGCCGCCCCGCTCTTGGCCTTTGCCGCCGCCTCACTGGGTTCCTCCCCGGCCCTTGCCGCGCCCAAGCTGACCGGTGAGCAAGAGCTGGCCAAGATGCTCGAAGGCCGCGTCGCCGGAAAGCCCGTCTCCTGCATCAGCCTGCAGGATACCCGCGACATGACGGTGATCGACCACACCGCCATCGTCTATGGCTTTGGGCAGGTGCTCTATGTGAACCGCCCCAAGGACGCGTCTCTGGTTGATTCCAGCAAGATAATGGTCACCAAGAACTCGACGGGCCAGCTGTGCAACGTGGATATCGTGAACCTGCGCGACCAGACCGGCTTCACCTTTGCCGGCACCCTGAGTCTGGGTGATTTCGTGCCCTATACGCGCGCGCCCAAGCCCGCCGCATCCGGCGGAAACTGAGCCTCCCGGCCCATCCTCGCCGCGCGCCAGGCTTTTTCACAGCCCTTTCGCGGCGGGGTGCCACGCCGGCAGATTCGCACAACGAGGCCAGTGATGGGGGTTTGGGGGCATTACGCCCCCAGGGCAGCCGACCTGTCCCTCAGGTAAACCAGCTGGCGAATTCGGCGTAGTTGGGGATTTCCTCGGAATTGGCCTTGGGGTCGATGACCACATGCACCACCCCCGGTTGGCCCGAGGCATAGGCCCTCTCGATGGCCGGCTTGATGTCGCTGGCCTCGGTCACATATTCCCCGTGGCAGCCGAGCCCCCGCGCCACCGTATCAAAGCGCACCGCATTTGACCAATGCGCCCCGGTTTCGGCAGAGCCGGGGCCGAAGGTGCTTTTGTAGACGGCCACTTCCAGCCCCCATTGATTATCCACCCCGACCACACAGACCAGCGGCAGCTTCTCGCGCGCGGCGACTTCCAGCTCGGCGATGTGGAACAGGAAGGACGAATCGCTGGTCAGCAGCATTCCGGGACGGGCAACGCCCGTGGTGGCACGGTCGGCCAGCATGGCGCCGATGGCATAGGGCAGGCCGGTGCCAATATGGCCAAAGTTCTGGTTCCACAGCACATCATGCGGGCGCGCCTGCCCATAGGTGAACTGGGTGATGACCGTGGCGCCGCCGTCGCGGATGAAGATGCCGTCGGCGGGAAAGGCCTCGCTCGCCTCCACCACGAAGCGCGTGGGGTGAATCGCCCGCTCTGCGCTGCCATCGGCCCTGGTTCGCGACTGGGCGGCGCGTTTGGCGCGGCGCGCGGCTTCGCCTGCGACAAGCGTGGCAAGCTCGGGATGCGGCCCTCGCGGAGCATCGCCCAGCGCGCGCACCAGCTGCGGCACCACGGCGCGCAAATCGCCCACCAGCGGCACATCCACCGCCCGGTTGACGCCAATGGCAAGGGGGTCCTGCTCCACCAGAATCCAGCGGCGGTTGGCATCGCCTTCCGCCCAATGGCGATCACGGCCGAAGTGGCAGGGCTCCCCCAGTTCGGTGCCCAGCGCCACACAGAGGTCCGATTGCGCCACCGCCGCATTGGCAACATCGGAAAAGCCATAGGGGAAGGTTCGGCTCTCCAGCCCGGGAATAAAGCTGGCGCCGCCCGGCGTCTGGATGACGGGACAGGCCATCGCCTCGGCCAGTTGGCGCACCATGGCGCCCGTGCGACTGGTGTGGACGCCATGGCCCAGCAACAGAATGGGCCGCTCCGCCAAGCCGATCAAACGGGCGGCCTCGGCCAGATTCCCGGCATCGGCGCCCTGCCCCACCAGACGATAGCGCGATGGCGGCAAGATCGGTGATTGTGGCAGTTCCTCCAGAATCACCGACATGGGCAGTTCGATATAGCTCGGCCCCGGTGTGCCCGAGAGCGCGCGGCGGATCGCTTCGCGCACGATATCGTCGGTTTGCGCGGCATATTCGATGACACCGGCATATTTGACCGAAGGCGCCACCAGCGCCTCCTGCCCCATGAACTGAAAGCGGCCACGGGCGACGCGGCGTTCATTGGGCCTGGCGCGCTGGCCGGCAAGGAAGATCACCGGCGAATGTTCGGCCATGCAGCATTGGATCGCCGGCATGGCATTGGCCAGCCCCGGCCCCTGCGTGCCCACGGCCAGCGCCGGGCGCCCGGTGATCCGCGTTGCCGCCTCGGCCATGAAGCCGCCCGCCGCCTCGTGATGCGGCGCCACGACCGTCCAGCCCCGCGCCTCGGCTTCCACGAAAAGATGCACGAAATTGGGGTCGGGAATGCCGAACAGCGTGGTTATCCCCTCGGCTTCGCACAAATCGAGGATCCGCCGATAGACAGGGGTGGTGACGCGGGTAGCCATCACCGCGTCACCACACGGCCAATCGCGCCGACCCGTGGCGCCAAGTTCTTTCCGTTTATTTTCAAAATCATAAATCTCAAGAAGTGCCTGTTTGACCTTTACGCGACTCTTCGCGGGGTTTCCAGAGCCGGGAAAATCCAATAAGATTTTGTTTATATTGAATTTTGTTGCCGCAAAATGGCGCAGCAAGCTGAACAAACCCCGATGGCGGCTAGC
>CAIWFP010000380.1 GCA_903911985.1 uncultured Sphingomonadales bacterium | reverse complement strand
TTATGGCTTGTCGTCGTTTCAGGAATATTTATGATGATCCTGTCTGGGCAGGCGACGCAGGTGAGTCCTATAGCTTACATCATCTTACCACTCTTCATGTGCGCAGGCCTCTATTTTCTCATCGGTCGTTTTCTGGTTGCGCGCTGGGTGCGGAGCAAAACGCGATATTATCTCACAACTCGCCGAGCGATTATCCGTAGCGGGCTAAGCGGCCGCAATGAGCAGACTGTCAACCTCGCTGCAACACCCGAGATACGGCTTTCAATGGCGCGAGACGGACATGGAACCATAGAGTTCGGGCAATCCTCTCCCTTTTACAAGATGATGCCGCGAAGTTGGACGTTTGGACAATCAGGGGTGCTCGCGCCAGCATTCGAACGAATCGCCGATCCTCAAGACGCCTACAGCAAAGTGATGCAGGTTCAGGCAAACAGTTGAATCCTCCTTCACCCCACCCCGGCATTACCCACCACCCAGCAGGCCAGCGCCATCAGCGCCCCCGCACCGTGGTTAGCGCGAAACCGCGCCAGCGCATTGCAGCCATCCTTGGGCCGCAAGCCCGCCACCTGCCAGCCCAGATGCAGCGCCACTGGTAGAAGCGCCAGCAAGGCCAGCCAGTCCGCCCGCAGCCACCAGAAGGCCAGCGCCCACAGCGCCACAGCGGCGGCATAGAACCCGGCCACCCCCGCCTTCACATGCCGCCCCAGCGTCAGCGCGCTACTCCCGATGCCGACCATCGCGTCATCCTCGCGGTCCTGGCAGGCATAGATCGTGTCATAACCGATGCACCAGCACACCGCCCCGGCATAGGCCGCGCCCATTACCCCCAACCCGTCGAACCCACGCACCGCCACCCAGCCCACCGGCAGCCCCCAGGTGAACACCAGCCCCAGCCATGCTTGCGGAAAGCCAGTGATCCGCTTCATGAAGGGATAGGCCGCCACCAGCGCCAGACTGCCCAGCGCCACCACCTGCCCCTGCCAGCGCAATTGCAGCAGCACCACCAGCCCCACGCCGCACAGCACCAGCAGCCAGCCCCAGGCCGCGCGCTTGCTCACCCGCCCCGCGGCGATGGGCCGGGCGGCGGTGCGGGCCACCTGCCGGTCGATGTCGGCATCGACGATGTCGTTATACACGCAGCCCGCCCCGCGCATCGCCACCGAGCCCAGCCACAGCCACGCCAGCAAAGCCCAGCGGCCGTCACGCAGCGTGGGCATGCCTCCGCCCAGCAGCAGCCCCCAGGCGCAGGGCCAGAACAGCAGCCAGAAGCCGATCGGCCGGTCTACCCTCGCCAACTGGGCATAATCGCGCCAACGCGCCGGGATGCGGGCCACCAGACCCCCCAGTTCGCTATCCGGAATCCGCTGGCTGTCGGGAACAATCTCTCCACTCATGCGGCGGGAATAGCCCGGACGCGAACGATCGCCTAGCGTGGTTTTCTCTGGGCGCGGTGGCTTCGCGCCTTCGCGACGCGCGGTGCTGTTTCCCCCCGGCGCGAAATATGCTTAGAGTCCAAAGGCGATGAGCAATGCCCCGCCCCACCTGCCCGCCACCCACCGCCCGATGAATCCGGCCTGGCCACCCCGTTCGGCGCCGCGCCTGTTTGTGGGGGGGCCTCTGGCCGAGGCGCAGGTCGTCACCATCGAGGGGCCGCAGGCGCATTATCTGGCGCGGGTCATGCGGGTGGGGCTGGGTGATGCGGTTGTATTGTGCGATGATGATACCGGCGAATGGGCAGCGAGGGTGGAAGGCGCCGGCAAGCGCGACCTCACCCTCAGCTGCGTCACCCTGCTGCGCCCCCGCGAGGGTGTGCCCGATTTCACCCTCTGCGCCGCGCTGCTGAAGAAGGACCGCTTCGATCTGGTGCTGGAAAAGGCCTGCGAGCTGGGTGTGGCGCACATTCAGCCGGTCCTCACCCGCCGCTGTGTGGCCGACAAGCTCAACCTCGATCGCGCCCGGGCCATTCTCACCGAGGCCGCCGAGCAATGTGCCCGCACCGCCCTGCCCGCTCTGGCCGAACCCAAGCCGTTGAGCGCCCTGCTGCGGGGGTGGGATGCGGAACATCCCCTTGGCCGCCTGATGTTTTTCGCCGATGAAACTGGGGGCGAACCAGCCGCGTCCGCCTTTACCGCCGCGCCCGGCCCGGCGGCCCTGCTCACCGGCCCCGAGGGTGGCTTTGACGAGGCCGAACGCGCCGCCATCCGTGCCCTGGCGCAAGCCCGCCCCATCAGCCTTGGTCCGCGAATCCTGCGTGGCGAAACCGCCGCCATCGCCGGCACCGCCCTGTGGATGGGGCTGTGTGGCGACTGGCACCTCGCCTCGGGAGACTGAGCCCCGGCAATTAACGCTGGCGCCCGCCCCGGCGCTCACCTAGTGAGCCCACAAAAGCTTGCGCGAGGCCCATCACGGGAACGGTCCCAACGCTCCGGCCCCAGTGCATATTCGGCGTGCATTTTCGGCGCGCATTTTCGGCCCCGGCCATCCGGGCGCTGCCAGAGGACGCAAAACGCAAGATGAGCACCAGACAGGTTTCAGACAGCGCCGATCCGGTGATCGAGGACCGCGACCAGCTCGTCGCCCCCATGGCCGCCGGCGAAAAGCCCGCGGCGCGCTGGCGCATCGGCACCGAGCATGAAAAGCTGGTCTATTCGCAAAAGGACCACCACGCCCCCTCCTATGACGAGCCGGGCGGCATCCACGACCTGCTGATGGCCATGCGCGAATTCGGCTGGGAACCGGTCGAGGAGGGCGCCGAATACGGACAGGGGCGCGTCATCGCCATGAAGGGCGTCGATGGGGCCATCAGCCTTGAACCCGCAGGCCAGCTCGAACTGTCGGGCGCGCCGCTCGAAAACCTGCACGAAACCTGCGCTGAATCCGCCCGCCATGTGGTGCAGGTGAAAACCATCGGCGCCAGAACCGGAACCGGCTTCCTCGGTCTTGGCATGTGGCCCGACAAAACCCGCGCCGAATTGCCGATCATGCCCAAGGGCCGCTACGAGATCATGCTGCGCCACATGCCGCGCGTGGGCACCATGGCCTCGACATGATGCTGCGCACCTGCACCATCCAGACCAACCTCGACTATGGCAGCGAGGCGGATATGGTGCAAAAATTCCGCGTTAGCCTTGCCCTGCAACCACTGGCCACCGCGCTCTTCGCCAATTCTCCGTTCACCGAAGGCAAGCCCAACGGCTTCCTGTCCTATCGCAGCCATATCTGGTCGGATACCGATCCGGCCCGCACCGGCATGCTGCCCTTCGTCTTCGAGGATGGCTTCGGCTACGAGCGCTATGTCGACTATATGCTCGATGTGCCGATGTACTTTGTCTATCGCGACGGCAAATATATCGACGCCGCCGGCCAGAGCTTCCGCGACTTCATGGCCGGCAAGCTGCCCGCCCTGCCCGGCGAATTGCCTACTGATTCCGACTGGGTTGACCACCTCTCCACCGCCTTTCCCGAGGTGCGGCTGAAGAGCTTCCTCGAGATGCGCGGCGCCGACGGCGGCCCCACCAGCAGCATCTGCGCGCTGCCTGCCCTATGGGTAGGCCTGCTCTACGACCAGACCGCGCTGGATGCCGCATGGGATCTGGTAAAGGGCTGGAGCATGGAAGGCCGCGAGGCGCTGCGCAATGCCGTGCCAAAACTGGCGCTGGATGCTCCGCTGCCCAACGGCGGTACGCTGAAGGACATCGCCCCCGAGGTGCTGGCCATCGCCCGCTCTGGCCTGCGCGCGCGGGCGCGGCTGAACGCGGTGGGCGACGATGAATCCGGCTTTCTCGCCCCCCTCGACGATATCGTCGCCAGCGGCAAAGTGCCCGCCCAGCGCCTGCTCGACCTCTATCACGGCGAATGGGGCGGCGACCTTGGCCGGGTTTACGAACAGGCGTTCTGATGATCGTCGTGCCCCGATGATCGTCGTTCTGGCCAGCTTCCGCCTGCCACAAGTGGCACTGGCGCGGGGACGCACACTCATCCCCGCCGTGATCGCCGCCACCCGCACCGAAGATGGCTGCCACCTCTACCACATGGGTGAGGATGTGCTAGAGCCCGGCCTGTTCCGGGTAAGTGAGCTATGGGAGAGCACAGCGCATCTGACCGCGCACTTCACCACGCCGCATATGGCCGCATGGAACCATGCCCGCGCCGAAATGGGCATGACCGAACGCCAGCTCAGGGTTTTCGGGATCGAGGGTGAAATAGCGTTCCAGAGCAAGAGGTAGACTTGGGGGTGTTACACCCCCGAACCCCCATACCTGTCAGCCTTGGCGCTTTACTCTCGGCGTGGCGCCTTATCGCGAAGTGGCCATAAAAGCCTGCGGCGCGGTGAGGTTGTGCGGTAAGCCGCCTTTGACGCACCCTATCGCCGGGAGACGTTCAGGGGTGCAGGGGCGTGCCCCTGCAAAACTCCCCTAAACCTTATACTCCCTGCTCACCGAAACGCGGTAATCTTCCCCGCGTCATCAATCACATAGAGCGTGTGGCCGGCCACCACCGGCGCGAGGGTGATCTTTGAGCCAAGCTTGGCAAAACGCTTCGCCGTGCCATCCATCGCGGCTACCGCGTAGACATCGCCCTGGCTGTTCACCAGCCACAGCCGGTCGCCGGC
>CAIWFP010000379.1 GCA_903911985.1 uncultured Sphingomonadales bacterium | reverse complement strand
TCGAACATCGGCGCTTGCAACACCGCAAGCTCGCCGCCTAACATCAACCCCCAGACGAGGCCCGCACTCCACTAATTTACACCGCGAGTTGTGCCAAATGTTCTGACGACGGACAGAATGAATGCGTCGTCGGCGCGCTGTGCGAGCAAGGCAAATGTATCCATGGTGCGGCGCAGGCCTGATTGGCCGACAATCGACCGCACCGCCTTGGCGAGCTCGCTGCGGTCAACAGCCTTGGTGAGCGCGAGTTGAACGGCGGTCAACCGGAGTTCCAGGGAGAGGGCGTCGGTATAGCCTGCTGGCAGGTTCAGGAATGAAAAGACCCTCGCGGCTCGGTCAACAAGGGTCGTCGGATCGGCGTGGCCGGCACGAATGCCGCCGTTTCTCCCGGCTTCGGCCCGGATAAATCCGTCCCGCTCCAATATTCTGATGCCTTCGCGAAGCGAATTGCGGGCGATCCCGTATCGCTCGGTAAGTGCAAGCTCGCCACCAAGCAGGCGATCAGACTGCGAGGCGGCGGCAATGGCATCAAGCATGAGCATCGTCGAGACGATACCCGCGGCCTGCGAGTGCTGCCCCTGGTGCAGGATATCGGCAATCCGGCCCGCTACGCGCCGGGACTGGCCGATATCGCCAACAGGCCCACTGTGCTTGGTTTGGGCAGCGAAGAGTGAGCGCCAGAGCTGCGCGCCTTCGAGCGCCGCCTCGACCGCGCCATTCGCATCAACACTGATGATGCAAATGAGTTGCTTTTGGCGCAACGCCAGCAGCCTGGCCGCGAGCAGGGCGTCCGGTTGAGGGGCAATGTCGGATACATTCAGGGCAAGACGGCAAGACATGAGTTTGGACAGGGCAAGGGCGAAAACGCCAAGGAACGGGTTGCCGCTCAGTTCGATAATCTGATCCAGAATTTCGGCGGACTTCACCGATGGATCCTCGCATCCATCGCTGGCCTCCGTGAGTTCACGGACACGAATGGGCAATTCGCGGTCAAAGGCCTGAGCTGCTGACTGGTAAAGGAGGCGGTCGACCGCGAGGCGTGCCGCAATGATTTGCTCGTTGTCCAGGTTGGCAAAAAGAAGATAGCCGCAAACCGCGGAAGCCAACGACCTTTCAGGCGTCCCGCTGACGATTGCTCCACCGCCACGTCCCCGGCGGACAATAATCAGCCCGTCGTTCTGAACAATCGCAATAGCCTCCCTGATCGCCCAGCGGCTGGCTCCGTAACGGGCGCATAACTCCGCTTCATTCCCCAGGGGTGAACCAATCGGGCAGCGCCCGACGGCAATATCGCTCTCCATCGCAATCGCGATCGCATTGGCCGTTTTGTGCCTTGTTCCGGCAGTCATGGTGCTCCTATTATCCTTTTTCACGGGAAAATGTCCGGAAAAACCATTTGGCCGTCTTCAATGGAACATGATTGTCCCGAATTGAGCACAGGGCCATCGATGCATCGAAGCTGCGGGCTCGTCTATCGGAAAGCGGCTGTAGACATCGAAGAACCCCCGGTTATTCGGCCAATCGGCGGGTTGTGGCGAAGGGTGGCGCGGCAAAGGCTTCGAGGCATGCCCGGCGGTGCCATTTAATGGCGAAGGCGCCCGGCTTGCCGCCCTGGGGGTGATGCCCTCCCTGGCCTTGGCCGGGTTCCCGTCTTCGATAATATTTTGTTTCGAGGGTGCCGCCGAAATTCCGGCGCAGCTTATTGCCAAGGGGCTGGCCCCGGGTCGAAACCGGGAGCCAGGGCGGGGGGCCGCTTGGTTGACCTGAAACCGGATGGCCATCGGGTAGCCCCCGCCAGCCCGGAAAGCGGGGGCCAAAAAGGCGCGTTCCCGGCCGCCCGCGGAACGGTGCCCCCCTCAGCCGATAATTCAGCCGATGATTTTGCGCTCGCGGTAGCTGGCGATTTCGGCGTCGGAGAAGCCCATTTCGCGCATGATTTCGTCGGTATGCTGGCCAATGGCCGGGCAGCAACGATCAATTTTCATCTCGATATCGGGGAAACACCAGAAGGCGCCCGGTTGCTCGACAATGCCGTATTCTGGGTGTGGCAGGGCCGAGATCAGCCCCAACTCGCGGTTAAGCGGGTTGTCGAAAAAGCGGTACATCGCATTTTCGAAGGTCACCAGATCGCTGGGCACTCCGGCTTTTTCCAGCGCGGCCAGCAAATCCGCCGCGGTGCGCGCCTTGGCGGCTGCGGCAAAACCGGCTTCATCCCCGCCCAGCACCGATCGCACACCGGCCTGTTCGGTATCGCTGTGCGCGGCGATGGCGATCCAGTGGTCGCTCGCCTCAAAGATGCGATGGTAGGGGCCAAAGCCGGTCTGGTCATGGTTCAGCCGGGTGGTGTGGCTCATGCTGCCATCGGGCAGGATGAGATGCTCGCCCTGGCTGAACACCGAAACGCCCAGCAGCGAGGTCTGGGTCATATAGCCCTTGCCGGTGGCACGCTTGGCATAAAGCGAGGCCATGCAGCCGACAAGGCAGCTAAGCGCGGACATCACATCCATCGTGCCGGGGCGGTTGAACATTGGCGGGTTGCCCTCGCCAGCGTTCTCGAATTCCCAGCCGGCAATCGCGTTGAAAATCGAGTCATAACCCGGCCAGTTTCCGCGCGCGCCTTTCTGCCCATAGGCGCTGACATAGGAGAAGGCGACCTCGGGGTTATAGCGTTTGAGCCCTTCTTCGGTCAGGCCCAGCTTTTCCGCGCCCTTGAAGCGCATGTTGTGATGGACAACCTCGGCCCATTTGACGAGCCGGGCAAGAATCTCCTGCGCCTCGGGCTTGGTCAGATCCAGCGCAATCGAGCGTTTGGAGCGGGATGCGGCCTGATAATAGCGGTGCATGAAGCGGACCCGGTCACCGGTCAGCGCCTCGATCTTGATGACATCGGCACCCATGTCGCCCATCATCGAAGGCGCCATCGGGCCGGCGAGAAACATGCCGAGATCGATCACGCGCGCACCCGCCAGCGGGTGCGGTGCATCGGCGCCTTTGCCCAACGCCACCGGCGATGGCGCAAAGGCGCGCTCGCCGCCCTCGCCGCGTCTGGGCGCGGGGCGGCCCGTCTTCAGCGGTGCATCGCTGTGGAACGGGATGTTGGGCTGAATGGTGTGGCCAAGTTCGGGGTCATCGACCTCGACGACATAGCCATTGGTCACGGCCTCTTCATGCCGCAGCACCTCGCCCATCGGCAGCGAGGGCTCCACCGCGACATCGGCAGCGCGCAAATCCGCGACCCAGACGTCCCGTGGACGGCGGCGGAAGGCTTCGCGCAGGCCTTCCTCGGTGTCGATATCGAGACCTTCGGCCAGCACATCCCACATGGTTGGCAACGACGCCCAGTCGAACTGACGGGTCGGGTCCATGACCTGCATGTAATCCCCGCCCTGACACTCGAACAGCTGCATGGACTGCGGCCGGGGCCCGAACGGAAAGATCGGCGGATCGGGCATCGGCCCTTCGGAATTGCGGCCCCAGAGCAGGGACTGCATGATCAGATAGCCCTGCAGGATCGAAGTATGGGCAGGCCCACCCTTGCCCGATTCAAGCCGCATCACCAACCGCGCCAAAATACCTGCCGCCGCCAGATGCGCCGCCGCCCAGCCGCCCGCGCGATAGCGCCAGACAATCGGGCCACCGCGATAACCGTCGTTTTCGTAAAGCGCGCCCAACCGCGCGGCGACCAGCAGTTCGTCATCCGAGCGTTCGACATCCGGATGATTATACGGTGAGCCGGTAATGCCGCAGACCACCAGTTGCGGAAATTCCGCGGCAAGGCTGGCATCGTCGAGCCCATAGGCACTGGCCATGCCCGGCGTGAACTGGTGAAGCAGCACATCTGCCCCGGCGAGCCGCGCCTTGAGGCTCGCCAGACCTTCCGCCGTGGTGAAATCCAGTTCAAGACTACGCTTGCCCCGGTTCCAGTTGGCGAAATGCGCCGAGCCGCGCGCGGGCTCACCGCCGGGGCGCTCGATCTTGAGCACATCGGCGCCAATCTCGCACAGCATCAGCCCGGCGACCTGCGCCGCCATTCCTTCGGACATCTCGACGATGCGCAGGTCGTTCAGCATTTTCGTATTACCTCAGGCCCTAAGTTATACGGCGCGGAAGTTGGGCAGCACCCAGCCATCGGCTATCGGCGTCCATTCAACCGTCACCTTCATGCCGATGGTCACATCCTCGGCCTTGCAGCCGGTGACATTGGCATTGAGCCGCGTGCCCGGCGCGCCGTCGAGATCCACCACGATGGGGACATAGATGTAGTCCTCGCCATTGGCCGGGTTCTTGTTGCAGATGGCAAAGCTGAACACCGTGCCGGTGCCCGGCAAGGTCGGCCACTTCTTGTCGCGGCTGGAACATTCCGGGCAATAGGGCGAGGGCGGCATGCGGAAATGGCCGCATTTGGCGCATTCGCAGGCGGTCAGCCGATGCTCCTTGGCCGCCTCCCAAAAGGGCTCGGTGTCGGGATTGGTGGTGATGTGGATATTGTCGCCCGGCAGCAGCAGGGCGGGGCCGTATTGGATCTTGTCAGCCATGTCAGGCGCTCCTCAGAATGAGGCTGGAGACGGGAAGTGAGGCGGGGCCGCCGGAAACCAGCGCGAACTCGGCGTCCTTGACCTGATTGATCGCGGTGCCGCGCACTTGCTCCACACCCTCGACGATGTGGGTCATGCCGATGATGTAGGCCTCGTTGAGGTTGCCGCCATGGGTGTTGACGGGGACGCCGCCATTGACGCCCTTGCCGGTGGCGGCATCATAGCGCAGCTTGCCCGAGAGCACATAATCATTGCCCTCGCCCTTTTCGCAGAAGCCATAGTCTTCCAGCTGCATCAGCACCATCGGGCTGAAGTGATCATAGAGCAGCGCCACGTCCATGTCCTTGGCGGTGAGCCCCGACTGGGCCCAGATGCGGTCGGCGGTGAACTTGTGGCCCGAGCTGGAGAAATAGGGATCGGGCATGCCCATCCAGGCAAAGGCCCGGCCCCATTCGCGCTGGCCGCCATGGGCGCAGGCGTGGACCACGGCGGGCTTGTGCCGGCAATCCTTCGCGCGGTCCATGGTGGTGGTCACCACCGCGACGGCGCCGTCGGTTTCGAGACAGAAATCGAGACGGCGCAGCGGATCGGCCAGCATCACCGAGGCGTCATACTGCTCCTTGGTCAGCGGTTCCTTGCGGACGGCCTTGGGGCGGTTGTGGGTGTTGGCGCGGGTGGCCATCACCACCTCGCCAAAGGCATCCTGGGTGGTGCCGTAAAGATGCATGTGGCGGCGGGCCAGCACGCTCATCAGATGGCCGGGGCCGACGAGACCCGAGGGCTGCAAAAAGCTATTCTCGGGATTGGGAGCCGTCGCGCCAAACACCACGCCCAGACGATGCTGCGGCAATTGCTGCAGCGCCATCAGCGTGATGACATATTTGCAATCCTCGTTCATCAGGCCCGCCGTCGCCAGACCGATCGCGCCGGGGCAACCGCCCCCGCCCGAGGTCAGCGTCGCCGAGAAGGAAATATGGGGCATGCCCAGCGTTTCCATCAGCGAGGCGGTGTCGAACTTGTCGAGATAGCCCGCACCCGCCGTCGAATAATAGGCGATGCCGTCAACATCCTTGACCGAAATGCCGGCATCCGCGCAGGCGTTCATGATCGCCTCGCCCGCCATGTCGTTAATCGTCCGCGGCCAGCTCTTGCCACGGACATAATAGTCCGTCGCTCCAACGCCGACGATCGCGGTCTTGTCCTGATTAGCCCAAGCCACCCTGCATCCCTTCCCTGATTCTAAGATATCTAACTAGGTGTGATATGAAAAGACTTAAGCGGTGTCCAGCGTTACAATCCGATTCATAATTCCAGGGTTTGAGCGTTCACGCGATGTGAAGGCGACGATATTTCCCCCGAAAATACAGCAACGGATCGCGCCGGGGCTCAAAGCTGGCGCGCAGCACCTCGCCAACGAGCAGGAAATGGTCGCCCCCGTCGTGCACCGTGTGGCGCTTGCATTCAAACGCGCCCAACGTGCCGGCAAGCAGCGGCGCGCCGGTTTCCCCCGGCGCCCAGTCAGTCGCGGCAAAGCGGTCCTCGCCCTTGCCGGCAAAGCGGTTCGAGACCACCTACTGGCTGACCTGTAACAGGTTGACGGCGAAATGCTCCGCCACGCGCAGCGCGGGCGCGGTGCCCGCCGTATTGGCGATGCAGACCAGCACCAGCGGCGGATCGAGCGAGACCGAGGTGAAGCTGTTAGCCGTCAACCCGATTGGATGACCATCAGCATCGCGTGCGGTGATGATCGTGACCCCGGTGGCAAAGCAGCCCATCGCGTCGCGCAGGGTGCGCGCGTCAGATCCGGTGTGAAATTCATGCGCACTCAGCGGCTGCTTGCGTTCGAGAAAATCCAGCAGCAGCCCCAGAAATGCTTCCGTCCGATCGGTGACGATCAGCAGGTCGGCGTCGGCCACCGCGATGCATTCGGCATTCGGCAGCGCCGCTTCAAACCGCGCACTGGCCGCCGAAGCCTGTATCCAGGACAGGCCACCGCGCACC
>CAIWFP010000378.1 GCA_903911985.1 uncultured Sphingomonadales bacterium | reverse complement strand
GTCAGATCTGGTGGGGGCGGGGTGTGCGGGGTCGGCCAGCGACGGCAGCGGGCGGTGGAGGGCTTCCAGCGCGAGGAGGCCGTAGAACTGGTCCGGGTATTGGGCGGCGGCCTCATAGGCTTTGGTCGCGGATGATGGGTCGGTGGGGGACAGGGCGCGGCCTGCCCAGAACTGGCCCTTGGCGCGGGATTGGGGGGTGCGGGCGGCGGCGGCATAGGCGCGGAACAGGGCGGCGGCGCGCGGGCGGTCGCCCTTCCACCACAGGGCCTGCGTGCCGCCCAGCCACAGCAGCGAGGTCATGTCGTCGCGGATGGCGAAGGAGAGGCGGGAAATGTCGGTGCCGGGGGGGAAGCCTTCAGAGACGCGTTGGGCAATGTCGATGGCGTCATTGGGGCCGGCCTCGCGGGCGAGGGCGAGGGATTGCGCCACCCAGCGGCGCGGATCAAACGCGGGGTGCGAGAGGGGCGGGTGTTCGGCCAGCAGGCTGGCGGCTTCCCACATGCGGCCGTGGCGCGCGAGGAAGCGGGCGCGGTCGTGGATATAGCCGGGATCGGCCAGCGCGCCGGGTGGGGGCGGGGTCAGCGGGGTGGTGGAGACGGCGGGCGGCAGGGCGGAGCCGGGCAGATAGGGCGGGGCGGGGGCGAGATCGGCGGGTGGGGTGGCGTCTGTATCGGCAGTAGCTAATGGGGGGGGGCCTGATGGCGGGGAGGCGGAAGAAGGGGGAGTGGGGGTCGCTTGCGGGGCTTGCGGGTCGCGGCCCTGTTGCAGGGCGATGCGGGCCTGGGCAATGGCCTGAGCCGGGGCGGAGGCGCGGGGCAGCACGCGCAGGGCCTGTGCCAGGTTGCCATCCCACAGCAGGGCGTCGAGGCGGGCGTCGTCGTCCGACTGGGTGAGGCTGGCGGCCCATTGGCTGCGGATGGAGGCCTCGGCGGTGTCGCTCATGGTGCCGCCGCGCCAGGCGGCGCGGGCAACCGACGCGGTTTCCGGGCGGGCCAGCGCCGACAGGGCGAGCGCATATTGGGCGCGGGCGGGATTGGTCAGCGGGGTGAAGCGGTCGAAATAGGCGGCCATGCGCGAAGGGGTGGTGCCCGCGCCAACGCGCCCTGCGGCCAGCGCCTTTTCGGCGGACTGGCGCAGCTTCGTCTCCTCGGGAAAGCCGGGGTAGGCCAGCAGGAAGGCGGCGTAATCGGCGAAGCCGAGCGCATCGGTGCCGACGAGGCCGCGCCATGCCGAGACGGCGCTGGCAGCCGAGATTTCAGCCGGGGTGGCGGGGGTGGCCAGCAGGGCGGTGTGGGCGCGGTCCCACTCGGCGCCTTCGGTGATGCCGGGGAGCAGGGCGGCGGGAATTGGCTGGGCGGGAATGACGGGGGTGGCGGCGGGCGCCGGCGGCAGGCCCAGCGGGCCGGGTGCCGGGGGAATCTGGGCGCCGGGAGTTTGGAAGCCGGGGATTTGGGCGCCGGGGATCGGGAGTTGGGCCCCGGATGGCTGGGGGATGGGCTGGACCACGGGGACGGAGGTGTAGACCGGGGGCGGGGCGGTTTGCGCGAGTGTGGGCCGGAGCGGGAAAATGGCCAGCGCCATGGCGAGCGCCACGCCCGGCAGGCGCGCGGTGGCGGTTGTGCCAGCTATCGTGGCGGCCCTATTGCGCGGGCGGGGGCCGGAGCGCAGGCGGGGGGGCTGCGCAGACATCACGCTGGACATTATGGCCAATGACTCCCTAGAGGCGGTGCGGATTGAATGTGACGCCATGAGCCCGGGTTCGGCATGATGCCGCGAGGGGCGCGGGCATAGGCAGGGGCAAGGTCCATGGTTTCCGGTTCGACGTTTTCTGGGCCGATATTTTCTGGGTCAATTCCGGCGCTGGTGACACCGTTTCGCGATGGTGTGTTCGACGAGGCCGCCTTCCGGCGTCTGGTCGACTGGCAGATTGAGAGCGGATCGTCCGCACTGGTGCCCTGCGGCACCACGGGGGAAAATTCAACCCTCTCCAACGCCGAACACCACCGCGTGATCGAAATGTG
>CAIWFP010000377.1 GCA_903911985.1 uncultured Sphingomonadales bacterium | reverse complement strand
GCCAGCAATTCGGAAACCACCACCCGCGCCGGGGCCTCGCCGCTGAGCAAACGGCACACGGCGTCAACAATCGGCATGGCGAGCCCCTCGCGCGCGGCAAGTTCGGCCAGCACGGGGGCGGTGGCCGCGCCCTCGGCCACGCTGGCCTTGCCGGAGAGGGCCTCGGCGGCGCTCATCCCCTGCCCCAGCGCCTTGCCCAGCGAATAGTTGCGGCTGGCGGTCGAGGCGCAGGTCAGCACCAGATCGCCAAGACCGCACAGCCCGGCGAGCGTATCCGCCCGGCCGCCGCGCGCCTCGCCAAAGCGCAACATCTCGGCAAAACCACGGGCGATGAGCGCGGCGCGGGCGTTTTCGCCCAGCCCCAGCCCCTCGACCACCCCGCAGGCGATGGCCAGCACGTTCTTCACCGCCCCGCCAATCTCGGCGCCGACGATGTCGTCGGAAAAATAGGGGCGGAAGGTGGGGCGGGCGATGGCGGTGCTGAGCCGCTGCCACTGCGCCTCGCCGCCGCTGCAGGCCAGGGTTATGGCCGTGGGCAGGCCGAGCGCCACTTCCCGGGCGAAAGTGGGGCCGGAGAGCACCGCCAGCGCGGCATGGGGCGCGGCGGCGCGGGCGACATCCACCATCATCCGGCCGGTGCCCGCCTCGATGCCTTTGGCACAGAGCACGATGTCGCGAATTCCATCGCCCGTGAAGGCCGGCAAGCCCGCCAGCACGCTGGCCAGATGTTGCGCCGGGACCACCACCAGCAGAACCGGCAGCGCCGCCAGATCGGCCAGATTGCCGGTGGCGGTAATCGAGCCGGCCAGCGATACGCCGGGCAGATAGAGCGCGTTGGTGTGGGCCGCGTTGATTTCGCTGACCAGATCGGTCTCGCGCGCCCAGAGCAGCACCGCCGAGCCATCGCTGGCCAGCATCTGCGCCAGTGCCGTGCCCCACGCACCCCCACCAATTACGCCTACGCGTGCCTGATTCCCGCTCATGCCTTTACCCCCGCCCCGCGCACCGGTTCGGCCTCGGGATCAAGCGGCCAGCGTGGCCGCGCGACGAAATCCAGCCCATCGGTCAAAGCCTCCCGGCCGCCCAGCGCGAGGCGCTCGACACCCGCCCAGGCGATCATCGCGGCATTGTCGGTGCACAGCGCCAGCGGCGGCGCGACAAAGCGCAAGCCATGGGCTGTCGCCAGTCCCTCCAGCGCCGCACGGATGGCGCGGTTGGCGGCGACACCTCCGGCGACCACCAGCGCGGTTACTGGCCCGGCGGCGACAATGGCCCGCGCGGCGCGATCCAGCACGCAATCAATCGCGGCCTGCTGAAAGGCGGCGGCGATGTCGGCATCGGCGTGGATGCCCGCCTGTCTGGCGCGCAGCACCGCGCTTTTGAGGCCGGCGAAGGAGAAATGCGGGTCAGGCGAGCCCAGCAGCGGTCGGGGCAGCTTCACCGCTTTCGGGTCCCCCGTGGCCGCCAGCCGTTCCACCGCCGGGCCGCCGGGATAGCCGAGGCCAAGGATCTTGGCGGTCTTGTCGAATGCCTCGCCCAATGCGTCGTCGATTGTGGTGGCAAGGCGGCGATACCGGCCCACCCCATCCACCCGCAGCAGCTGGCAATGGCCACCGCTGGCCAGCAGCAGCAGATAGGGAAATTCCAGCGTCGGATCGGCCAGACGCGGCGAGAGGGCGTGGCCTTCCAGATGATTGATGGCGATCAGCGGCTTGTCCGCGGCCATGGCCAGCGCCTTGGCACTGACCAGCCCGACCATCACCCCGCCGATGAGGCCCGGCCCGGCGGTGGCGGCGACCGCGTCCATATCGGCCAGAGTGAGACCGGCGTCGGCCAGTGTGGCGGCGATCAGCGGGGCAAGGCGCTCGACATGGGCCCGCGCGGCGATTTCCGGCACGACGCCGCCATAGGGGCGATGGGCCTCGTCCTGCGAGGCGATGTGCTGCGCAAGGATCACCCGACCGTCGGTCACCACGGCCGCCGCGGTCTCGTCGCAAGACGATTCAAGCCCCAAAACCCTAGCCAAAGCGAACCCCAAAAACGAACCTGGAAAACTGGCCCGGAAAACTGGCCCGGAAAACTGGCCAGGAAAACCAGTCATGCCGAACATCGCGCCGAAAAACCCAACCGGACGGATGCGCCACGCCAAATGCCAAATTCGCATGCCTAAATCTGAGCCTTTCCCTTAACGAGATTGCCCGCTAGCACAAGCGCCGATGCCCCAGCCCTTTGACAACCCCTCCGAACCGTTCCCCACCAGCGGCCAATTGCCGCGCGATGGCGTGCCGCCAGATATCCTCAGGCCAGCCACGCTACTAAGGCTGGGCACCCGCCGGTCCCCGCTGGCCATGGCGCAGGCCAGGGAGGCCCGCGAGCGCCTTGCCGCCGCGCTGGGCTGGGCGGAAGAAGCCATCGAGATTGTCCCCGTTACCGCCAGCGGCGACAGGATTCAGGACCGCCCGCTGGCCGAGATTGGCGGCAAGGCGCTGTGGACCAAGGAGCTGGATGCCTGGCTGCTGAACGGCGAGATCGATTTCGCCGTCCATTCCGCCAAGGATGTCGAGACGCTGCGCCCCGAAGGCCTGATCATCGCCGCCGTGCTGCCGCGCGAGGATGTGCGCGATTGTCTGGTGGGGGCCAATAGTTCATTTGGCAGCATCATGGCCCTGCCGCAAGGCGCCCGCGTCGGCACCAGCGCCCCGCGCCGCGCCGCGCAATTGCTCCATGCACGGCCCGATTGCACCATTGTGCCCTTTCGCGGCAATGTGGCGACGCGGCTGGCGCGGCTGGCGGCGGATGAGGCCGACGCGACGCTGCTGGCGCTGGCCGGGCTCAACCGGTTGGCCAGAATCGGGGAGTGCGGCCATGGCGTCGGCCATCCGCTGGACGCGACGCAATGGCTGCCCGCGCCGGGGCAGGGTGCCATCGCCATCGAGGCCCGCGCGGGCGACACCGCCACCCGCGCCGCCCTTGCCCGCATTGACCATGCGACAAGCCGCGCCACGCTGATGGCGGAACGGGCGCTGCTGGCGGCGCTTGGCGGCAATTGCCACAGCCCGATCGCGGTGCTCTCCACCGTGACCGGCACGCGGATCACCATGGAAGCCGCCCTGTTCAGCCCCGATGGCGCCGAGCGCATTGCGGGCACCGCCCATTTTCCGGTGGGCGACGAGGCGGGGCCCGCCGGTCTGGCCGAGCGCCTGCTGGCCGAGGCCCCGGCCGCCATCGCCGACCATTTTGCCGGGCCGGGCGCGGGCCACCGATGAGCCTTCCTGTCTGCCCTGTCCGGCAATGACACCGCCCGTCATCATCATCCGGCCGGAACCGGGCTGCGCCGCCACGGTGGAAGCCGCCCGCGCGATGGGGCTGGAGGCCTATGGCTTCCCCCTGTTTGCCGTGCGCCCGCTGGCATGGGATGCGCCAGACCCCGCCACGGTGGATGCCCTGCTGATCGGCAGCGCCAATGCCCCGCGCCACGCCGGGCCAGACCTCGCGCTCTATGCCGGAAAGCCAGCCTATGTGGTGGGCGAGGCGAGTGCCGTGGCGGCACGCGACGCAGGCCTGACCATCGCCGCCGTGGGTGAAGGCGGCCTGTCGAGCCTGTTGCCCGCCATCGCGCCCGGGCATCGCCGCCTGCTGCGCCTGTCGGGGCGCGAGCGGGTGGATCTGGTGACGGGCGAGGAGATCGCCCTTGCCGAAAGGGTGGTCTATGCCAGCGAGCCCTTGCCATGCCCGGAACCGCTGGCCCGGCTGCTCACCGCCCACGCCCTGCCGCAAAGCCTCGTGCTGCTGCATTCCGCCGAGGCCGCGCGCCACTTTGCCGCCGAGTGTGACCGCCTTGCCATCCCGCGCGAGCGGATCCATCTGGTGGCGCTGGGGCCGCGTATCGCGGCGGCGGCGGGTGCGGATGGGCGCGCGGATGGGGGTGCGGGCGGGGGTTGGGCGCGGATCAGCATCGCCGCGCGCCCCACAGATGCGGCGCTGCTGGCCCTGTGCCGCCAATTGTGCCAAGATGGCCCCCGGAATTGAAACCATTGAACCATGAGTAACCCGCCGAATGCCTGATGATGTCCTGAACCGGCGCGATGCGGCGGGCCACGCCCCCGGTCGCGGCGCGCTGCGCTGGGGCGCGATGCTGCTGATGACGCTGATCGGCTTTGCCGTGGGTGGCTGCGCGGTGGGCTGGATGGTGTTGCGCGGCGATTGGCATGCGGCAAGCGGCGTGTGGCATCAGTTCGTCGCCACGCCGGTCGCTCCTGCCACGCCCACGGGAGCCCCCTCACCCGAAGCCCTGTCGGCCAACCAGAACGCGCTCGACGCCCGCATTATCGCCGCCGAGCAACGGCTGGACAGGCTCGACATGCAGGCCGCCGCCGCCGCCGGAAACGCCGCCCGCGCCGAAGGGCTGCTGGTGGCCTTTGCCGCGCGCCGGGTTATCGAACGGGGCGCCACTCTCGGCTATCTCGAAGACCAGCTGAAGCTGCGGTTTGGTGATGCCCAGCCGCGCGCTGTCGCCACCCTCATTGCCGCCGCGCGCCTTCCGGTCACGCTGGATCTGCTCACGGCCCGTCTGCAAATGATGGCCGGGCATGTCGGCGATGCGCCTGCCAGCGAAACATTGTGGGATCGAGCAAGGCATAGCCTGTCGGACATGTTCACCATCCGCCGCGACAGCGCCAGCGCGCCCACGCCAGCCGCGCGGCTGGATCATGCCCTGGCGGCCTTGCGCGAGGGCGCGATCGGACTGGCCATCGCCGATGTGCAGCGACTGCCCGCCTCGCCCGAAACCTCCGCGTGGATCGCCGATGCCCACCGCTATGCCGAGGCGGAAAGCGCGCTGGACCGGATCGAGACCGCCGCCCTGCTGGAGCCGCATACGCTGGGCGACGGCGCCGGGCGCAAGGTTTCCCAGCCCAGCCCGCTGGTGCCACCGCAGCTTGGACAGTCGGCTGGGCTGACGACGGCGGGGCATTAACCGGCCTGCGGGCAGCTGATAGACTTGCAATAAAAGAGTAAGCCTTGGGGGTGTTACACCCCCTAACCCCCATTACTGTCGTGCTCGGCACAATCCGTTGACGTTGCGCCGTGGGTGGGGTGGGGCGCTGACGAAGACATTAATGGGGTGCAGGGGTGTAACGCCCCTGCAAATCACCTTCTCAATATCCCTTACCCCGCCTGCAGGAGCCGGGGCAGCTTGCCGTTCAGCCCGCGCGCCTCGTTCATGAAGAAACGCTTGAGCAGCGGCGCGCGCTGCACCGCGCCCATGCCCAGCCGCCGCACCGCCGAGGGCAGGCGTCCGGGCACGCCGAACAGGCGGACAATGCCGTCCATCACGCTCATGGTGGTGAAATTGTCGAGCGCGCGCCAGTTTTCATAGCGCTTGAGCAATTGCGCGTCGCCCGGCTCCAGCCCCAGCCGCATGCCCTCGGCCAGCACCTCCACCAGCGCGCCGACATCGCGCAGGCCGAGGTTGAGGCCCTGCCCGGCGATGGGGTGCATGCCATGGGCGGCATCGCCCACCAGCGCCAGCCGGTTGCCGGTAATGCGCCCGGCGTTCTGATAGGACAGCGGATAGGCCATGCGGCGGGCAATCAGCTCCACCTTGCCATAGAGCCCGTCCATCTTGCCGGTGACCTCGCCGGTGAAACATTCGTCGCTCATCGCCATGACGCCCTTGCCATCGCGGGTGGGCACCGTCCACACCAGCGCCGAGCGGTGGCGGCCGTCAGCGTCATCCAGCAGCGGCAGCAGGGCAAAGGGCCCGTCGGGATAGAAGATTTCCCAGGCGGTGTTGTCGTGCGGTTTTTCATGCGCCAGCGCGCAGACGATGGCGGTGTG
>CAIWFP010000376.1 GCA_903911985.1 uncultured Sphingomonadales bacterium | reverse complement strand
CGGGTTTCGGTCCGCCGCCTTGATCCGCCCGCCGGCCACGCCGCGCGCGGCGAGGACGCGATCGCCGCCAGGGTGATTGCCGACCTGCCAGCCTGGGTCCATTTCTGGAGCCACTTCAAGGATGATTTCCTCGGGCTCCCCGAACCGCACCGGCTGGTCGGCCCCAATGGGCGCGATGGCGGTTGGGGCTATCTGGCCGGCGGGCGGTTCCGGCTGGGCGATGGCAAGGCGCTGCTGGTGACGATCGATCCGGCCGGCAGCTATTATTCCGGCTTTCAGATTTCCGATCCGTGGACGGTCTCGCCCGATCCGATGGTGCGGCTGGTCAGCCTGAACAGCACGCAGGTTGCCCCCAGCCCCGATGGCACGCAAAGCTATGTGCTGAGCGCGGTCGATCCCGGCATCGCCAACTGGATCGACACGACCAACCTTGTCGAGGGCTGGATGCTGATCCGCTGGCAAGGCGTTCCGTCCAGCGCCGATCCGGCGACGTTTATCCGCACGGTACGGGAGTTTGATCTGGCCGACGTGGCGACGGTGGTGCCGGCGGATGTGTCGCGCATCGATATCGACGGCCGCCGCCGCCAGCTGGTTAAGCGCGCGCGCGATCACGGCACCCGCACGCGCGGCGCGGACTGGTTGCCCTGAACCGGCGTGACCGGCCAGAAGAAGGAACAGACAATGCAACCCACCGGCTCCGTACTCGAACTTTGTCAGGTCGTGGCCGATCTGCAACCGGCGCTGGACCATTGGACAGGAACCATCGGGGCGGGGCCGTTCTTCGTGTTCGACGTGCCGGTGTTGCCCGGACAGATCTATCGCGGTGCGCCAACCGAAGTTTCGATGAAGGTGGCCTTCGGCTTTTCCGGCGGGCTGTTGATCGAACTGTTGCAGCAGACCAATGATGGGCCTTCGGTGTTCCGCGAAATGCTGGAAGCGGGTGGGCACGGCTATCATCACGTGATGCTGCGCGGGCCATATGATGCGAACTTTGCGCGGCTTTCGGCAAAGGGACATGCAGTGGCATTCAGCGGCCAGATGCCTTCGGGCGAGCGGTTCTGCCTGTTCGACACGCGGTCTGCCGATGGCGCCTTTATCGAATTGATGGAAATATCTCCGGCGATGGAAGAAATGCTGACGCGCATGCACCGCGCGCATCTGGCGTGGGATGGCGTGACCGATCCCGTGCGCGGGCTCGACCGTCTGGCCGAATTCGCCTGACCGCACTCTGTTGCGCCCCACCTGACGCAGGATAGGCGTCCCGGGCGGGAGGGTGGTGCAAACTTGTTGGTGAAGCGAGAGGGATCGGGGCGAGAGAGGCTTGCAGCCAAAACGGTTCCGGTACCGCCACCTGTGCTGCCAGATAGTCGGTCCGAGCGACCGGAAAGGATTGCCGTGATCGACGCTGCCGAAAACCGCAATGCCCAGGATTTGGCCGAAAGCAACCGTGCTCTCGTCCTCCGCCTGATGGGGGCGCTGGATATCTGCGATCTGGCGACGATCCGGGCGATCCTCGCAGCCGATGTCGAGTGGTATGTTTCAGGCGTTGGCACGCTGGATCTGGAGACGCTGCTGGCCCAGTTGCGGCAGATGCTGGGGCTGGCGAGTGTGGCGCGGACCACGATTGTGGCCACCACCGCCGAAGGCGAGCGGGTGGCGGTGGAATCTCGCGGCAATTTCGAATTCCCCGACGGGCGCGCCTATCGCAATCATTACCACCATCTGTTTACCGTTCGTGGTGATCGGGTCGTGGGGGTGCGCGAATATCTTGACCTGCGGGAAACCGAGCGGGTTTTCGGCCCAATCGGAGGGGGCGCTTGAGCAGCGCCGCACCCTCGCTGGCAGCCGCGATGCAGGGCGGGGGCTATTACAATCGCAATTCCGCCTTGCAGGCGGCCAATCTGGGATCGGCGCTGCCCTTGCTGGTTGCGGCGGCGGGTGAGGTCGCGACGGATGGCGCCATCATCGGCATCGCCGACTATGGCGCCTCGCAGGGTCGCAATTCGATGGCACCGGTCGCCGCCGCGATTGATGTGCTCCGGCCCCGGATCGGCCCCGATCGCGCGATCAACGTCAGCCATATCGATCTGCCGTCCAACGATTTCACCTCGCTGTTCAGCTTGCTTGACGAAGACCCGGCGAGCTATCTGGCGGGGCGCGAGGGCATTTATCCCGCCGCGATTGGCCGTTCGCATTTTGGACAGGTTCTGCCCGCGAACAGCGTCGATCTGGGATGGAGTTCCAATGCGCTGCACTGGATGAGCCGCAATCCCTGCCCGGTGCCCGACCATGGCTGGGGCGTGTTCAGCGGTGATGCCGCCGTGCGCGACGCGATCGACGCGCAGCTCGATGCGGATTGGGCAAATTTCCTGCGCGCCCGGTCGCGCGAGATGCGGCCCGGGGCCCGGCTGATTTGCCAGTTCATGGGGCGCGGGCCAGAGACGCACGGGTTCGAATGGATGGCCAATGCGTTCTGGCAAAGCTGGATGGATGTTGCCGATGCGGGGCTACTGACGCGCGAGGAGCTGACCCGCATAGCCGCGCCCTCGGCCGGGCGCTCGGTGGCGCAGATCGAGGCGCCTTTCCGCGATGGCCGTGCGGCGGGGCTGGCGCTGGTTGATCTGGCGGTGGTGCGGGCACCCGACCCCTATTGGGCGGCGTTTCAGGAAAGTGGCGATGCCGCGCGGCTGGGGCAGGTCTGGGCGGATATGATGCGGGCAGCCAATGGCCCCAGCTTTGCCGCCGCGCTCGACCCCGGGCGTGACCGTGGCGCTGTGCTGGACGCGGTGACCGGGCGGCTGGCGGCACGGATCGCCGCAGACCCACAACAGAGCTGCTCCTACAATGTTATTATGGTGATCGAATCCACAAAAACGCCTTGAAAGAAAATTCGGCGCGAACGCGCAACCGTCATACAAGACAGCATAATCTGGGAGAATTCATCATGTCCGTTGCCTTTCCGGAGCCGGTAATTCCCGCTCATGTTCCCGCTGACCTCGTTCGCCCCTTTCCCTTCGTGTTCGGCACGACCACGGACCGCGACCCGTTCAACGAACTGGCCGCCTCGGTTCACGAAGGCCCTGACCTCATCTATGCCCCGCATGCCTATCCCGGCGGGACGCCTGCCTGGATTCCGCGCCGCATGGAAGATTTGCGCGCGATCTATCTGGATACCGACCACTTCACGACCCGCGATTTTTCGCCCTTTTCGAAACTGACGGGGGGCACGTGGATCAATTCGCCGGTTGAACTCGACCCGCCGGCGCACGGGCCCTTCCGGCAGATGGTCAACCCGGCCTTCACCCCCAAGGCGATGGCGGCGCTGGAAGACAAGATCCGCGAATATGCCGTGGGCTATGTCGATGGCATCGCGGCGCGCGGATCATGCGAGTTCATGGGCGATTTCGCCTTCGAATTTCCCATCAAGGTCTTCATGGAACTGATGGGCCTGCCCCATGATCGGGTGGCGGAGTTCATGGACTGGGAGATGAACCTGCTCCACAACCACGACCTCTCCAAGATCGCCGACGCCACGAGCAAGGTCGTGGCCTATCTCGGCGCCGAAATCGAGGACCGCCGGGCCAACCCGCGCGACGACCTCATCAGCTTTGCCGTTACGTCAACGATCGAGGGGCGTTCGCTGACGCAGGACGAACTTGTCGGTTTCATGTTCAACCTGTTCATCGGGGGGCTGGATACTGTCTCGACCAATATGGGCCTGCAGTTCTGGCATCTGGCCACCCACCCGCAAGATCAGGCCGCTCTGCGCGCGAACCCCAAGGAAATTCCCCATGCCATCGACGAGCTGATGCGGGCCTATGGTGCAGTCACCACGTTCCGCACCTGCAAGCAGGAAACGACGATCCGGGGCGTGACGATTATGCCCGGCGACAAGGTGGCGATGTCCACCACGCTTGCTGGCCGCGATCCCGCCGAGTTCGACAATCCCGCAACGGTCGACTTCAGCCGCCGCCCGCGCCATGTCGGCTTTGGCTTCGGCATCCACACCTGTGTTGGCATGCATCTGGCCCGGCGTGAACTGCGCATCGCGATGGAGGAATTCCTCGCCCGCATCCCGCCATTCACGGTGATGCCGGGGCATAGGGTGACCTGCCATCTCGGCATGATCCAGCCGGTCGCGCTGCCGCTGGTGTGGGCGCCAAGGGCCTGAGCCATGCCGGGAAGGAAGCTGTCGGCGTGTCGTTGCACGGCTTCGGCTTCCTTCCCTAACTTGGGCGGCGCCAAGCCACTTTCCTAGGCATCCGCGGCGGACTTGAGGGTCACTATCGGCGTGATCGCCTGATAGAGCACCGTGGTCACGGTTTCCATGTCGAAGGCCTCGCTCATCGCGATCTGGCCGGTTTCGACAAGGTTGGTCAAAGTGGCCAGCAAGCCCTCGGGATCGTCCGTCCGCATTTTATAGAGCGCAAGATAGCCCGGATCCGGCGCGTCCGGCGCGGCAGGATCGGCAATCCGAAAACGCTGCGCCGATATGAAACCCGGCACCGCCAGCACATCGGCAAGGTGAACATTGGTGTACCAGTCGTTGTAGGCCTCGTCCCCGCCGGCAACCGGCCCGCTGCGCACCACATAGACATAGTCCTGCATCATTGCTTTTCTCCCTGTCGGTCTACCCTCTCGCATCGCGGCGGGCATGTTGCGGGAACACCCCGGCGAAGCCGCGTGGCTGACATAGCCAGCACCCACGTGCTGTTTCGCACGATGTGCCCGGTTTCGAGGGTGAATGCCACCATGGCGCGGACCCCGCCCATATCAGGCGATAGGCGCGGGCCGATAGGGGCGGGCTATGGCGGTGACACCGGCAGTCGCGTGACGACATGCCGGCCACGAGGGGGACGATCGCAGTGGAAACAACGCGGGGCGGTACACGCGAGACGGAGATGCCGGGCCCCATGGGTCTTTTGGCGCTGCTGCTCTGCTCGGTCTTTCCGATGCTGGGGTTGTTCGCGCTGGGGCCCGCCTTGCCAAGGGTCGCGGCCGCTTTTCCCGCCGACCAAAATGCGCAAATATTGGCGCAGATGATCGGCGGGGCCAGCGGGTTCTCCTTTGCGCTCAGTTCGCCGATCGCCAGCGAGATGATCGGACGCTGGGGCCACAAGCCGGTCTACATCGCGTCGCTGATCGGCTTTGCGCTACTGGGCGCGGTGCCGGTCCTGCTCAACAGTCTGCCGATGATTCTGTTGACGCGCCTGCTGCTGGGCGTCGCGGTGGCCGGTGCGATGATGGCTGGGCTGGCGGGCATCGGCACGCTGGAACCGGCCCTTCAGCCGCGCATGTATGGCCGCACCGCAATGTTTTCGAGCGTCGGCGCGATGGTCATTTTCCCCACGGTCGGTGCCTTGTCGGCCTATGGCTGGCGCCTGCCTTTCCTGATCCATCTGTTGGCGCTGGCGGTGGTGCCGCTGGCGATGACGCTGCCATCCGGGCGCGGGTTGGCGGCGCGCGCGAAGTCGCCTGCCGGGCGCGGGCTGGGGGTTTCGCCGATCCTGCTGGTGCTGGCGGCGTTCATGGGGTTGGTGATGTATGTCGGCCCGATGTTTTCACCATTTTACCTGCATTCAATTGGCATCACCGACGCGCGCCTCGCAGCCTTGCCGCTGAGCGGGATGTCGCTTGCTTCCCTGATAATGACCGGCAATTTTGGCCGCCTCCATTCGCGTTTTGGCGCGCAAAGCCTGTTCTGCGCGACGCTGCTGGTTACGGGGCTGGGCCTGTTGGCCGCCGGCTTTGCCGCCACCTTGCCAGCCTTTGTGGTGGCGATGTTCGTCGTGGCCTGCGGGATGGCGATGTTCGCGCCGAACCTCAACGCGCATATCGCGGCAACGTCGCACAACATGGCGCGGGGCATTGGCTGGGCGATGTCCGTCATGTTCGCCGTGCAGGTGGCGTTTCCGTTCCTTGCCCGCGCGATCTCGCGGGCGGTTGGGGCGGCCTGGGTATTTGACATTTTCGGCGGCGTCGCGCTGACGGTCGGCGTCGGCCTTGCTTTCGTGATGCTGCGGATACCCAAACGCCCCGGCACAGCCCGCCAACGGGCGAATATCACGCAGCTGTGATTGACAAGGCCCTTGCCGGTATTGCTAAGGTTCGCGGCAATGGACCGGCAGAACCCAACGCGCCGCGTCGCGCGCGCCCTTCAAGCCTCGCGAGCGGCGAAAGCCGCATGAGCCCGGCTGATGAAAAGGCGCCGGTGTCCGGCACCCTCGCGGCTTTTGACAGCGACGACCAAAGCATAACCCACCGCGCCTATGTGCAGATCCGCGCCGGGCTTATTTCGTGCCGCCTAAAGCCCGGTTCGCGGCTGAAGATCGCGCAACTGCAGCGCGACCTTGATATCAGTCAGGCGGCGGCGCGAGAGGGCCTGTCGCGCCTTGCCGCCGAAGGGCTCGTCACCATCGAGCGCAACAGCGGATTTCGCGCGGTGCCGATTTCCGTCGATGGCTATCGGGAACTGGCCGATGCGTGCCTGACCATCGAACTTCCGCTGCTGCGCTCCTCGATTGCGCTTGGCGATTTCGCGTGGGAAGGGGCGCTGCTTTCGGCCTATCACATTTCCTCGCGCGTGCTGGCGCAAGTGGGCGATGACGAGATCAGCATGGACGCCTATGTGCGCCATCGCGAGCATTTCCACCGTATCCTCTTTGCCAAATGCGACAACAAATGGCTGCTGCAGGCCTGGTCACAGCTTTATGCCCAGCAGATGCGCTATCGCCACACATTCCGCGAACTGGCCCGCTACGAACGCGGGCTGCATGAGGATTACCGCAGGTTTCTCGATGCGGTGGTTGAGCGCCGCGTGGAAACCGCCATCGACATGTGGCAGGAAAACCATGACAAGGTCGTTGCCTTCATCGAAGCGAACCTGCGCACACCCGGGCTGGAAACCAGACGCGGGCGCGGGCCGAGCGCGCCATAGTCGCGCATTCCCCCCGGCACCTCAGTCGCCCATGCCGCAATTCCCCTTCAGAAGGTGTCCACGGGCGGCAGTTCGGGCGCTTCCAATTCACGCATATCGGCCATCTGTGGCTGATGGGCGAGATGGCCGCCATCGACGGAATAGGCCTGACCGGTGATATATTCGGATTCGTCCGCCGCCAGAAACGCGGCCATCGCGGCAATATCGGCGGGAATGCCGATGCGCGAGGTGAGCGCCTGACGCTTGATCCGCGCGACGAGCTCCGGATATTCCGCGAGGCTGTCGTTGATGATCGGTCCGGGCAGGATCGCGTTGCAGCGGATGGCCTGCCGACCATGCTGGGCGGCTACATATTTGGTCAGGCCAATCACGGCGGCCTTGGAGGTGCCATAAGCGATGCGGACATTGTCGCCCATCAGGCCGGAATCCGATGCCGTGTTGATGATCGAGCCGCCGCCCGCCGCGATCATGTGCGGGATCGCATATTTGCAGCCCAGCATCACGCCGCGCACATTGACGTTCATAACCAGGTCCCAGATCTCGATGGGCGTATCGACGGCGGTGCGGTCCTGCCGGTTGATGTCCAGCGACGTGGCCGCGGCATTGTTGAACAGGATATCGATCCGGCCAAACCGGCGGATCGTTTCCGCGATCCCCGCTTCGATCGAGGCGGGATCACCGCAATCGAAATGAAGGCCGATTGACCCGCCGCCGATGCGTGCGGCGATGTCCCTTGCCCGGGCTTCGGCCACATCGGCCACGACGACCGTTGCGCCCTCGCTCACGAACCGCTCCGCCGTGGCCGAACCCAGCCCGCCCGCGCCACCGGTGATCACGGCGATTTTTCCTTCAAGCCTGCGCATGTGCCCTCTCCCCTTATGTGTTCAACCTATTGCGCCGGGGCGAGCTTGGCGCGTTCGCTGAGCTGATCGTTGCGCAGCGCGGCCAGCGTTTCCGGGGTAGGCGGAACGACGCAGACGCTGCCGATGCCAAGCGCCTTCAGGGTGCGGCCAGTGCCGACCCAGCAGCCCAGCATCAGGCATGTGTCGCCGATTTCGGCCTCGGTCAGCAGCGCGTGCATCCGCTCCCACAGCGCATCATCGCCGTTGATGCTTTCGATATCGCGCTCGAACCGGTCAGCGAATTCGATCAGCAGCCTTTCGCGCGGGGTGAAGCCTTCCCAGGCGTAATTGCAATCAGCCGCGTTCTGATAGAATTCCTCGGGAATTTCCCCACCGGCAAAGCCGGGCCAATCCCGCCACAGGCGCATGCCGGCGCAGATGGGGCAATTGGTGCGCGCCGCGCCCATGATGCGCATGCCTTCGCGCTCGCGCGCGGTAAGCGTGGTTTCCGGCGCGTCATAGATCGTGCGAAACATGCGCTGGCGGATGTCCAGCAGCTTTTCGGTGCCAACATGGTTGAGGATATGGACCAGCGCTTCCTGGCCCTCGGGAATTTCGACTCTATAGGGCATTTGGTTTCTCCCGTTATTTTATGTCTTGAATTCCTTCGGATCAAATCAGTGCAGCAATTCTGAATGGCGCCACCTTACTTCCGGTATGCCGGGGCGCGACGGGAACGAGTATCGCCGGGTTCGGCGCGCGCCATCAGCCCCAGCGCAAGGGCAGTTCGGTGACCTGAATGATGTTGCCGGTGTGCCACGGCACGCGAAAGCCCTCCTGCACGCGGAATAGCGGCACGGCCTTCACGAATTCCTCGATCGCGGTCTGCAGCTCGCGGCGGGCAAGGTGCTGGCCGAGGCAGCGGTGGAGGCTGTGGCCAAGCGTGACATGCGTCGGCTTGCGGTCGAGCCGGACTTCCTGAGGGTTGTCATAGGCCTCGGGGTCGCGGCCGGCGAGCGGGGTCGACATCGACACGACATCGCCGGGCAGCAGCGTGTTGCCGCCCAGCTGGTGTTCCTTCGAAACGATGCGCTGGGTCGAAACGGCCGCGTAGGCGCGCAGCAATTCCTCCACCGCCACCACGTTTTGCGAAGGGCTGTTCTCGCGCATCGCCTGCTGATCATGCGGATTGTCCGCGAGATGGCGGAACTGCAGGCTGAGGTTGGCGGTCACCGTATCAAGCCCGCCGAGATAGAGATTAAAGCAGTGGCCGAACACCTCCATGTCGTTCCACTTGCGGCCATCGACTTCCAGCCCCATGGTTTTGCTGATCAGGTCATCGCCCGGGTTCTTGCGGCGCTGCGCGATGGTTTCCATCAGCAGTTCCTTCACCGCGCGCACGCTGGCGATCTGGATATCGCGATCGGTCCCACGCAGCATCTGGTTTTCCCATTCGAGGAACTGGGCAAGCCGCTCGACCGGCAGGTCGATCATTTCGAGGAAAATCGTGATCGGAAACAGGATGGCGAAATCCGCCACGAATTCGCATTCACCCTTGTCCTTGAACCGGGCGATCAGCTCGCGGGCGCGTTCGCGCACTTTCACGTCCAGCTTCATCATCTGGCTGGGCGCGTAAAGCGGATTGAGCGCCGAGCGATAGGCGGTGTGGACCGGCGGATCGAGTTCGGTGGGGATGATGTCCCAATCCTCGCCGATCATCTGGGCAAAGCCGGTATTGCCGCGCTTGTGGTAATTTTCGGTGTCGGCATAGATCTTGCGCAAGTCTTCGGCGCGGCGGACAACCCAGCCCGGCTGGTTCAAAGTGACGTTGTCGGCATAGAACACCGCTGGTCCCGCATGGATTGCCGGCACGATGGTTTCATGCGGATTGTCGTGGATGATCCGGCGGTCGAATAATGCGCAGTGGCGCATCTCGCGGGCGGGGGCCTGCGGGCTGGTCGCAGTGTCGGTCATGCTAAATGTGCCTTCCATTCTTCCACGGCCACCACCGCTGCACCTTGGCGGTATATCCCGATCATACGCCCTTGTGGCGGCCTGATCACGTTGCAGACCGGGCGGGGCCTGTCGCTGGCTATCACTGGCACGCGCCCGGCACGCGAGGGCCTATCCGAAGGTGGGTTCGCCTTGCGTGGTTTCGCCTGACCTGTGCCGCATATGGCGCCCCTGGTCCGGAACCGGGCCGGGCGGGAACAAAAACACGGAAAGGGGAGAACATGACCGGGTCCACAGGGGCGGAAAAAGGCTCCGGGTATCGCTGGATCGTGTTGCTGGTCCTGACTCTCGCGCACAGCTGCCACATTATGGACCGCATGGTGGTGAGCATTGTGATGGAGCCGGTGCGCCACGAATTCAAGCTGAATGACACCCAGCTGGGTCTGATTTCCAGCCTCGGTTTCGGTCTGTTCTATGGCGCGGCCGTGCTGCCGATGGGCATGCTGATCGACCGGTCGGTGCGCAAGAACGCGCTGGCGATCATTCTGGCGCTGTGGAGCGCGATGACGGCGGCGTGCGGTCTGGCGACGAGCTGGACGATGCTGCTGGTGTCGCGCTGTGTGGTGGGCCTTGCCGAATCGGGCGGATCGCCGGCGGGGCTGTCGCTGCTGTCGGATTATTTTCCCGCGCCCGAACGCTCGACGGCGGTGGGCCTGTGGTATCTGTCATCGGCGATCGGATCGATCGTCACCTTCATCGGCGGGGGCTTTGTCGCTGCCGCCTATGGCTGGCGCATGGCGTTCTTCCTTGCCGGGGTGCCGGGCATGGTCATGGCGGTCGTCGTGTTCCTTGTCGTCAGGGAACCGCTGCGCGGCGCAAGCGATGTGGTGCAGGCCAAGGCGCCGCCCGCGCCAAAGCCGGCAAAACTGTCCTTTACCCAGTCGATGGCGGAAATCGGCGCGCGGCCGGCGGCGGTGCATATCCTGCTCGGCGTGCTGCTGACAGCGGCGGCAATCTCGTCCTATTCGACCTGGTCGATCTCGTTTCTGGTGCGCCAGCACGGGCTGAAGCTGTCGCAGGCCGGTCTGACCGTGGGCCTGACCACCGGGCTGCTGGGCGCGGTGGGCGGGGCGTTCTTCGGCTGGCTGGCGGATCGCAGCAGTCGCCGCGATGCCGAGGCCAATCCTTGGCGGTCGGGCATGATCGCCGCTGGCACCTCGCTTGCCGCCACTGTTCTGGGGATTGCCTCGCTGCTCACCCCGGCAACCCTGCCGGCGCTGGTGCTGGTGGCCTGCTATGCCTTCTTCTTTAACAGCTACAACGGCCCCGCCAACGGCTTGCTGCTGATCGTGGTGCCGGCGCAGGTGCGCGGCTTTACGATTGCGCTGCTGCAATTGGGCGCGACGCTGCTTGGCTTTGGCGTGGCGCCTTTCGTCGTTGGCCGGCTGAGCGACATGATCGGGGGGGCAAACTCGCTGGGCTGGGCGCTGTCGATCATGCTGTTGTGTCATCCTCTGGCGGCGATACAATTCGCGCTGGCGGCGCGGCATGTGAAGCACAACGGCACGGGCCGGGACGAAGACCAGAGCGTGGATTTGCAACCTTCGGCGGCTTGATCTGGCGAGGGCACAGCGGAACAATCCGGAAAAATTTGCATCAGGAGTATTGGGAAATGGCACATTCAATCGGTTCCGTGGGTTTCATCGGGCTGGGCCACATGGGTTCATGTCAGGCGCGCGAACTGGCCAAACTTTCGCTGCCGCTTACCGTGTTCGACAAGTTCCCCGCCGCGATGGAACCGTTTCGCGGCAAGGCGACGCTGGCGGGTAGCATCGCCGATCTGGGCGGCTGCGATGTCGTCGGCATCTGCGTGCAGGACGACGGCCAGGTGACCGAATGCTTTGACGAACTGATCCCGGCGATGAAGCCCGGCTCGGTCATTCTGGTACACAGCACCATCCGCCCGGCCACGGCCAAGGCGCTGGCGGAACGTGCGGCCGCCGTCGGCGTGGAATTGATGGATGCGGCGGTGACGCGCACCGAATTGACCAACGACGGCCCTTTCGTGTTTTGCATGCTGGGCGGCTCGGAAGCGACGATGGCGCGTGTGCAGCCGGTGCTTGATGCCTTTTCCACCAACACCATGCTGGTTGGCCCGCTTGGTTCGGCGATGGGCCTCAAGATCTGCAACAATCTGATCGCGTGGAGCCAGATCATGCTCGGGCTTGAGGCGATGGATCTGGCCGAGGCGGCGGGCGTGCCGCTCGATAAATTGATCGCGGTGATGCAGCGCAATGGCGTGATGACCCCGACGATGAACGGGTTCATCGCCTTCCGCAACAATCCCGGCGATCAGGCCAATCGCGACATGATGGCCCGGCAGGCCGGGATCGGCGAGAAGGACCTCACCCTGGCCGATGAGATGGGCGAGGCGGTGGGCAAGCCTTCGAAGATCGGGGCGAACCTCAAGCGTTATGTGAAGCAGGCTATCACCGATGTCTGCCGCCGCTGACGCAGCCGCCGTTGACGCAGGCGTACCCCGCGCATGACACGAGGAGTTCTGGTGGCCGGGGGCACCGGGGTGACCGGCGTCAGCGCCGTTGCGGGTTTTGCGGCGGCGGGATGGGAGGTCCACTCCACATCACGCCGCCCACCCGCCTTGCCAATACAGGGGCCCGTACAGGGGCCCGTACAGGGGCCAGTGCATCATGCCGCCGACCTGCTCGACCCGGCGTCCTGCCGCGCATTGGTGCGGGCAACCGGCCCTGTCGACGAAATCGCGTTTTGCGCCATCAACGAAGTGCCGGGATCGCTGGTCGAAAAGTGGACCGATCCGCGGCAGGTTGATCGCAACCGCGCGATGTTGGCCAATCTGCTCGACGCCGTGCTGGCCGCGTCTCCCGATTTTCGCCACATCTCGATCATCCATGGCAGCAAGGCCTATGGCGTGCACCTGCCGCACCATCGCCTGACCGTGCCGCACCGCGAGGACGAGCCGCGCGTGGCGCACGAGAATTTCTATTTCGCCCATGAGGATGAACTCGTGGCCCGGTCGCAGGGCCAGAACTGGTCGTGGACGGTGTTTCGCGCGCCGATCATACTGGGTGGCGGCATCGGGACCAATCTCAGCAATTTTCTGGCGCTGGGCGTGATCGCCTCGCTGGCGCGGATCGCCGGGCGGAAGTTCAATTTTCTTGCCGGTCCCGATGAGGGGCTGTTTCAGGTTGTCGACGCGGACCTCATCGCGCGGGCCTTCGTCTGGGCGGCGGATGCGCCCTCTGCGCGGGGGCAGATCTTCAACATCTCCAACGGTGATGTCACCCAGTGGCGTTCGCTGTGGCCGGTGATTGCCGAGGCTTGCGGTGCCACCATGGGCGAGGATCGGCCGGGGCAGTCCTGCGTCGCGCTGGCGGGCAGACTGGCGCCGGCGTGGGCGGATGCCGTGGCGCGGTACGGCCTGCGCGCACCCGCTGACCTGAACGCGTTTTTGGGCGAATCCTTCGCTCTGCTTGATTTCGCGCTGCCATCGGGGCGCACCAGCCTGCTGAGCACGATCAAGTTGCGCAAGGCGGGCTTTGCCGATTGCGAGGACACGCCCGAGCGGATAGGCGCCTGGTTCCGGCGCTGGCAGGGCGAAGGCTTGCTGCCGCCCTTGAACCCTTAGCGCGCAGCGGCTGGCCCCCACCTGTCCTTGCGGTGGCAGGGCCATGTCCTATCGTTCGAAAGGCACGGCTCCCGTCGCTGCGGTCCACGCTATCGCGCAACAAACATGAGGATAGGCAGATGGCAGGCTCCACCGCCCACGCGGCATCACAAGACAACGATCCGCAGAAATTGCTGGACGCTGCCCGCGCGCTGGTGCCGCAGGTGATCGCCACGCGTGATGAAGCGAACCGCAAGGCCGATGTGCTTCCCGAACTGATCGCGCAGATGCAGGCGGCGGGCCTGCTGCGCGCCTTTCAACCCAAGCGGTGGGGCGGGCTCGAACTCGATCCGCGCCATGTCTTCGACCTGCAGAATGTTTTTGCCGAACACTGCCTGTCCACCGCATGGGTGTTCGGCGTGCTTTCCGTGCAATCCTTCATGCTTGGGCGGATGGATGCGCTGGCCCAGTCCGATGTGTGGAGCGAGGACCCCGATGCGCTGATTTCATCGTCCTTCGCGCCCGTCGGGCAGGTCACGCCGGTCGATGGCGGCTATCGCATCAGCGGCCGTTTCACCTTTTCCAGCGGCAGCAGCCACGCCAAATGGGCGGTGGTGGGGGGCATGGTGCCACCAGACGAAGCCCGCCCCGCGCCCCAGATGCGCCTGTTTCTGATTCCGATGAGCGATTACCGGATCGACAGGGTGTGGGACACATTCGGCCTGCGGGCCACCGGTAGCAATGATCTGGTCATCGACGATGCTTTCGTGCCCGCCTACCGTAGCTATGTGCCCGATAGCGGGTTGTTGCCCCTCGCGGCCTCGTCGGGCCTGTCACCGCTCTACCGGCTGCCCTGGCTTTATGTATTCGGCTCGTCGATTTCCAATCTCGCGGTTGGCGCGGGGCGCGGGGCGCTGGCCACCTTCACCGCCGTCACGCGTGAGCGGCAGGGGGCGTTTGGGGCGGGCGCGTCGCGCGATAACCCCCGGTTTCTCTCGGTCATCGGTCGTGCGCGTGTCGAGATCGACACCGTCGAGCGGCAATTGCGCGACAATTTCGCAAGGCTGGCCGAGCATGTCACGCAGGACCGTGAACTGCCGCTGGACGAGGCACTGCTCTATCGCGCCGAGCTGACCGGGAACTTGCGCCGCATCGTGCTGCTTGTGGACGAGATGCAGCTGCTGCTCGGCGGGCGTGGCATTCAGCGCGACGGGCCGTTGACGCAACTGTGGCTCGACCTGAGCGCGGCGCGCGCCCATGCCGGCAATGATCCCGCGGCCATTCTCGCGCAGATCGCCGGAGAAATGTTGAACGCGTGACCTGCGGCTACCGCCGGGGCGCGCCGCATTAAATCAGATGCGGAGTCGGGCGCTTCAACTTTCCAAAGACGCATCATTTTTTGCAAAAAACCGGTGCCCACCATTTTGCGCGATGCTCTAATACCAAGGCGCTAAGATGCTAACGCATCACGCCTTGAAAATGTTCAGGCGCCACACAGGCTTAACCAAGGTTCGATGAGTCACGCTCGTCGAACCTTGGTATAACGCGAAAAGGCGCCGTCGGAAATCTTCCGACGGCGCCTTGCATGGCATCACCTGCCGCGCTGCTGCCCGAGGGCAGGCGCTCAGAGGTGATCGAGGTCCTTGAGGGTCAGCGAGCTGACCAGACCGCGAGCGCCGGTGCTGAGCGTGGCGACGGGAATATAGACCATCCGCATGTCGTTGATCACGGCAACCACGTCACCACGGACGCTGTCAATGCGGCCGACGCGGTGGCCCTCGGCCGACCACACCAGCACACCCGCCTTGATTGCGGGCGCGGTTGCGGCGGCAGGTGCCGGTGCGGCCGTCTGGGCGACGGCGGGAATTGCAACAAGGCCAAGAGCCAACGCGAGCACGGAATAAATTTTCATGTCTGTCCCCAATGTTTCGATACGGTGGGTGACGGGATGGCCCGCCATGGGCGTCGGATAATGCCAGTTAAACGGATTGTCGATAGTGATTCGGAAATTATCTTGCAGATGGTGTGACCAACCGTCACTGGAGCTTGCGTGACCGGTCCCGCTGGTCCAATCTGACGCCAAGCGTCGGGAAGGGCGTAATCGGGTGGTCGATGGAAAGGAACAGCGGATGATCGCCAGCAGCGAACCCGTTCGGATGCAATCCGATCATCCCGGCACGGACGAGCATGCCCAGTCGAGCAAGCGTGCCGTGGGCAGGCCGCGCCGCCTCACCCTTGATGCGATTGTCGATGCCGCCTGCGCCGTGGGTATTGAGCATCTGGAAATGTGTTTGGTGGCGCAACAACTGAACACTGGCGTCGCCACCCTCTATGGTTATGTGCGCGGCCGCGATCATCTTCTGGAATTGGTTAGTGAACGGATGGCATCGCGAGCGATGGCCGACGATTTTGGCGGAACCTGGCAGGAGGTGTTGCGCGGCCACGCGGCGCTGTGTTTCGCCATGTTCAATTCGAAGCCTGAATTGATCAGCAATCTCATCGGCGCCGAAAAGTCCGACCGCGAAGTGGCCTATGCCGCGAACATCGTCGCGATGCTGAACAAGCGCGGCCTTGAGCGCGAGCAGGCGCTCGATATCTATGTCGAGGTCAATCAGGCGGTGATCGGCGCCGCGGTGATGCTGGTGCGCCGCAAGATCCTCGCTAATGCGGGGGTCGATGAAAATGGCGACATTATTCCCCTGCCCGCTGTGCTGGGCGATTATCGTCCGACGCTGGAACGGATCCTGCGCGATAGCGAGGCGGGTTTGGCCGGGGCCTGAGCGCCCCTAGGGCTTGGTGGGCGGATCAAGTGCGAACACATAGATCGCGTTGCCGGTGGGGGGGACATAAATGTTGCCGATCTGCCCGGTTACCACGGCCCATGCGCCCAGCGGGCCAGCGGGCACGGCGATAAACTGACGCCCGGCCGCCGCATAGCTGATCGGAAAGCCGTGGCCCGGCGCGCCAAGCCGGGCGCGCCACAGAACTTTGCCGGTGGCGCTGTCCAGAGCGCGGAATTGGCGATCGGCATCGCCGATGAACACCAGCCCGCCAGCGGTGGTCAGCGCCGCGGTGGTAAAGGGGGTGCGCTGCTGGTAATCCCATGTCTGGGCCAGGCTGCGCACATCGTAGGCGGCCAGTTTGCCGAAATTGCCATTGCTGCCGGGCATTTCGATTTTGCCTCCCGGCTCAATCGCATTCGCGCCGCCAAGCCCGCCGCCGCCGATCTTGAACTCGACTTCGGTGCCCTTCATGCCGCCGCACATCTGCAGCAGCGGCACAACGAGCGCACCGTGGCGCGAATCATAGGCGCTGGCTGGCCAGTCATGCCCGCCAAAGGTCGTCGGACAGGTGCGGACCGTATCCCCGACCTTGGCGGCGACGATATCGGGGCGGTAGGTGAGCTGCCCGGTCTGGCGATCGACCTTGGCCCACACATCCTGATAGACCGTTTGCGCCACATCGATATAGGCTCCGGTCTTGCGGTCGAGTTTCCACAGCAGGCCATCCTTGCCAATGGTGAGGAGGTCTTGCCGCCCGTCAATATCGACAAGCACACGCTCGAAAACGCCGTCGAGATCCAGCGTATCGCCCGGCATGTGCTGGAAATGCCATTTCAACCGGCCGGTGCGCGGATCGAGCGCCAGCGTGGAGTTGGTGTATAGCGCCGCGTCGTGTGGCGACATGTGGCGACTGGCGGCGACCCACGGCTTGGCCTGCGCGGTGCCTATGTAAAAGGTATCGAGCGCGGCGTCATAGCTGCCCGGTATCCAACCATCACCGCCGGCGCGGAATTCCCCGGGCAGCCCGGCCCAGCTGTCGCCGCCGGGCTGCCCCGGTTGCGCCACCGTGGACATGCGCCATAGTTCCTTGCCGCTGGCGGGATCATATGCCGAGACAAAGCACGGCGTCTTCTTGAAGCGGTCGCAGCCGTTGATGCCGCCGACCAGCACGCCATTGGCGACGATGGGCGCGGCGGTCTGGGTAAAGCCCTCGGCGGTGTCGGCGCGCTGGGTGCGCCACAATTCCTCGCCGCTGCGCGCATCGATCGCGACCAGCGCGGCATCCTGCGTGGCGATGAACAGGCTGGTGCCATAGATCGCCATGTTGCGCACCGGCCCCAGCGCGACAGGCGTGCCATCGGCCCGTTCATAGCGGTATTTCCAGATGAAATCGCCTGTGGCGGCATCAAGCGCCTCCACCTTGCCGCCGGGCGCCAGGATATACATCACACCATCATGGACAATCGGCGTCGGCTCGCTGGTCCCGTCGGGCAGGGCCATCACCCATGCCAGCTTCAGCGTCGCGACATTGCCGGTGTTGATTTGCGCCAATGGGCTTTCGCCGTGGGCATCGCGCGTGCGCCGCCAGTTCAGCCAGTCGCCCGGTGGCGGGGTGGTGAGCATGGCCTCGGTCACCGGGGTGAAGGTTTCGACCCTTCGGTTGTGGACGGCAAATGTCGCCATCAACTGCGCGAAGGCATTGTTTTCGGGCGAATCGGCATGGGAACTGGCGCCGATGACGGGGGCGGATTCGCCATGGCTAACACCTGCGGTGGGCGTAACAGCACCTGCCGTGGGCGTAACAGCACCTGCCGTGGGCTGGGCAAGGCCAAGGCGCGCACCGACCACAAGCGGTCGCCCACCCGCCACATGGCCGTTGTGGGCCAGCACATGGCTCATCACGGACAAGGTTTCGCCCGCGGTCAGCAGGCCCGGAGATCCCGGCGGCATCATCGCCTTGATATAGGCAAACAGGTCGTCGCTGCTGCGGGCGCGCCATTTGTCGAGGAAGGCGGGGCCCGTCAGCGCCGGGCCGTGCGATGAACCGTGCAGGGTGGCATCGTGGCAGGCGGCGCAATTGGCATCGAACACTGTCTTGCCGCGATCGGCCTGCGCCTGCGTGAAGGATCCGACCCCTGTTTGCCCCCCGGGCGCCTGCGCCGCTGCGCCCGAGGCCAGCAGTGTGGTCAGCAGCAGCGCGATAGCGGACGCTGGCAAGCCCTTCTTCGCAAACGACACCGGCATTTCCGTCCCCTCCGATTTATCGGCTTCATGCTCACCGACCATGCTCACCGGCCATGCTCACCGGCCATGCTCACTGGGCGCGCCGGCCGGGCATCTGCCGGTGGATAGGTTGTTTTGGCGCAGGCGATGAAGCTGCCCTGCCAAACGGGGGGATACAGGTTTCGCGCTATCCTCCATCATCGCCGGATGAGCATATACACGCATATCTGCCTTGGCACCAACGACCTGTCCCGCGCCCGCCACTTCTATGATGCGG
>CAIWFP010000375.1 GCA_903911985.1 uncultured Sphingomonadales bacterium | reverse complement strand
TCCATGCCCACGCTGGTGAAGCCGGCGACCAGCGCGTTTTCCAGCATATAGCCCGACAGGCGGGTGTCCTTGCCGATCACCACCCGGTGGCGATGGCCGCCGCGCAGGAAACGGGTGCCGGCGGCCTGACCCACCTTCATGGCGATCGCTGCCGTCATCACCCCGGCATTGGTGCGCCCGCGAATGCCGTCTGTGCCGAAATATTGCCGTGCCATTGCGCGTCCCTGTATTTTGCCCCGAGTGATACTACCCGGCAAAGCGCCCGGGCGACAAGACGCGGGGGCAAATTGCCAACAGCGCCCTGTTAGCGACAAATTGTCGACAGGCGGTGAACGCGCGAGGGAAGGAGGCAAAATATTCGTCTGTGGGCAGGGCCCTTGCGGCACCGAACCTTCCCCGGCGATAGGCGTGGCGCGCTTCGTTCGACAGCCGCCCGCCGCCCGCCCCGCCGCCCGCCATGGCCCCCTCCGCCATGCCCCGGCCCTATTGCAGGGACTCGATCTGGCCGCCATCGATCAGCAGAACCTGCCCGGTGATGTAACCCGCGCGGGTTGAACACAGGAACGCGGCCGCATCGCCCATGTCCGCTGGGGTGCCGACGCGGGGGATCGGGTTCGTTTTGCTGAACTCCGCGGCCCAGCTCTCGTAATTCAGCCCACTGCTGGCGGCACTATTGTCGAAGACCCAGCGCAGCTGCTCGGTGTCGATGGCGCCGGTGCCCAGCGTGTTGACGGTGATGTTCCACTTGCCGACCTCGGCCGACATGGTCTTGCACAGGGCGAGGGCACCGACGCGCGCCGTGTTTTGCGCCGCGCGGGGCAGGTGCCGGTGCGGCTGCTTCACCGAGTTGGTCCCCACAGTCAGGATGCGGCCCCAGTTTTGCGCCTGCATATGTGGGAGAACCGCCCGGCACATCCAGATGAAGGCCTTGATATTGTTGTTGTAACCCGCGTCGAATGTCTCATCGTCAACATCCAGGAAGGCGCCCTTCGGCCCTGAATCGACGTTGAAGATGGCGATGTCTGGCGCGCCAAATGCGGCGGTGGCCGCCGCGACCGCCTTTTCGATTCCCGGTTTGGTCACGCAATCGGCCGCGATGCCTGCGGCCGTGGCCCCCGCCGCTTTCATTTCGGCCACGGCCTTGTCCACCGATGCCGGGGTGATGGAGACGATAAAGACCTTGCAGTTCTCGCGCGCGAAAGCATCGGATATGCCGCGCCCGATGCCACGGCTGCCGCCGATGACCAGAACGGTCTTGCCGGTAAGCCCCAAATCCATTTCGCGTCTCCCCCTATGGGCCCCGGCGTGCCGACAAGGTCCGGCTTACAACGGTTTGGCGTAGACCAGATATTCCTTGTTCACCGTGGCGGCGATCTCGCGGGCGATGGAATTCATGCCCTGATTATCGTCGAGGATCCAGCCGAGCTCGCCCCGGCTGCTGCCATAATTGGCGACAGCGGCGCGGCGGATATATTCGATCATCATGAAGGCAAGCTGGCTGGCAAGGCGGCTGGCCTGAAGCGATTTGCGCACGCCCATCAGCGGCACGCGCATGGTGCGCACGCGCGGGCGCAGCAGCCACAGGCCCAGCTTGATCCAGCCGAGGATCGAGGGCTTGCCCGCCTTGCCATTCGCGCGCAGCTGCACCTCGTTGAGATCGGGCAGGGTCATCATGAAGGCCACGGGCACGCCTTCCAGCTCGGCGATCTGCACCAGATCGGCCTTCACCAGCGGCTTCAGCTTCTTGGCGGTATAGGCGATCTCGCTGTCGGTGATCGGCACGAAGCCCCAATTGTCGCTCCAGGCGTCGTTGAGGATTTCCAGAATGATCGCCGCTTCCTCGTTGAATTTTTTCAGGTCCACATTGCGGATGCGGATGCGCCCGTTCTTCTCGCCACTGGCGACAATGCGGCGCACCAGCGGGGGGAATTCCTGTGAAATATCCAGTTCGTAGCAGAGCAGCGATTTGACCGGCTGATAGCCAGCCGCCTCGATCCACGGCTGGAACTTGGGGTTCTGGTGGCCCATCATCACCGTGGGCGGATGGTCGTGGCCCTTGACCAGCAGGCCGGGCTCCTCCCACACCGACAGGGTCATCGGCGCCATGACGCGGGTCATGTCGCGAGTGCGCAGCCAGTCCTCGGCGGTGGCGATGAGGGTTTCCGCGATGGGCTGACTATCGGCCTCCAGCGCGCCCCAGAAGCCGGTCCCCGGCCCCATGCCCTGTTCCACCGGCTGGCCCAGCGCCTGTTCGTCAATATGGGCGGCGATACGGCCCACCACCTTGCCCGCTTCATCACGCGCCAGAAACATCTGGCAGCGGGCGTGTTCGAAGTAGGGGTTACCGCCGGGCGAGTATTTCTCCAGCTCCTCGGCGCGCAATTGCGGCACAAAATTGGGGTCGGCCGCGTTGGCGGTGTAGACGAAATCAACCCATTCGCCCTGCTCGCGCTTGGTGTTGACGGGGGTGACGATAATTTTTGTCTCTGCCACGATCATGCCTTTGTTCGACGTCAAAGCGAGGTGCTGGCCACGCGGCACCTTGTCAAGTGGCCGGTCGCCAACGCAGAACCCCGATACTTCCGATTCGGCGCCCCGCCAATCTTGAACCCCGTCAATCTGGAACCCCCGTAAAGCTGGAATATTGTGATGACAGTGCAAGAAAGCCTCACCGCGCCCAGGACGCCCATTCCCGACGACATGGAAATGTTGCGCGCCGCGGTGGAGCTGAGCCGGGATATTTCCTTCGCCGATCCCCGGATTTACTGGCCGGACATGCTGCTCTGCGCTGCCGTTGGCTATGCCGGGATGGCGGGGGTGATCCTGTGGCACAACCCGCTGGCCGTGGCGGCCGCGGCGGTGGTGGCGGTGCTGGCGCTGTATCGGGCGCTGCTGTTCATCCACGAGTTGACCCATATCCATCGCGACGCGCTGCCCGGCTTTCGGCTGGCGTGGAACCTGATTGTCGGCATACCGCTGCTCATTCCCTCGTTCATGTATGAGGGCACCCATACGCTGCACCATGCCCGCACCCGCTATGGCACCAGGGAGGATCCCGAGTATCTCCCGCTGGCGCTGATGAAGCCGTGGTCATTGCCGGTGTTCATTCTGCTGGCGCTGCTGTTGCCCTTTGGGCTTTTGCTGCGCAGCGCGGTGCTGGTGCCGCTAGGGGTGGTGCTGCCGCCTTTGCGCCGTCTGGTGTGGGAGCGCGTCTCGTGCCTTTCGATCAACCCCAATTTCCTCCGCCGGGCGCCCGAGGGCGCGTTTGCGCGGATGGTGTTCTGGCAGGAGCTGGGGGCTTCGGTATGGGCCATTGCATTGCTGGCCAGCCCCCATTGGCTGGGCTGGCGGCCTTTGTTGATCGGGCTGTCCTTGCTTTCGGCGGTGGCGGTGCTCAACCAGATCCGCACGCTGGTGGCGCATCTGTGGGAAAACGGGGGCGCGGTGATGACCGTGACCGGGCAGTATCTCGATTCGGTGAATGTGCCGCCGCCCGAACTGTTCGCGCCGCTGTGGGCGCCGGTGGGCTTGCGCTATCACGCGCTGCACCACTTGCTGCCCAGCGTGCCTTATCATGCGCTGGGTGAGGCGCACCGTCGGCTGAGCGCGCATCTGGGGCAGGATTCGACCTATGGTCGGGCGAGCTATCCCCGCCTCTATGGTCTGGTGAAAAGGCTGGCGCTCAGCACCATGGCGTTTCGCTAGGCGGGGTTTGCCGGCAAAACCCGCGACGCGATTGCGCGCCATTATTCCGCGCCATTATTCCTCTGTGCGGATCAACACGGTCTCGCCAATCGCGAGGAACAGGAAAAACGGCGCCCAGGCGGCGATCATCGGTGGGTAGGCGCCGAAATTGCCAAAGGCCAGCGCGGCATTGTCGATGACGAAATAGGTGAAGCCCAGCGCCATGCCCGCCACCGCGCGCAGCAGCAGCTGGCCCGAACGCGCCAGACCAAAGGCCGCCACCGCCCCCAGCAGCGGCATCAACACCGCCGACAGCGGCCCGGACAGCTTGTGCCACCACTTGCCCTCAAGCTCGGAAGTACGGTGGCCGCTGGCCCGCTGCGCCGCGATGGTGCGGGCCAGTTCGATGATGTTCTCGCCATCGGGGTTGATGGTGCTGAGGTCTATCTGCCCCGGGGTGATGTCGCGCCCCACCACTACCGGCGCTGTCGGGCGGCTGCTGGCGGTGGTGGCAACATCGAAGATGCGCGGCGCCTCCAGCAACCAGCCCGGTGCGCCATAGCGGGCGCGGGCGCTGCGCAGCTGCCGCGTGACGACGCCTTGCGCATCCCGCTGATACCAGGTGACATTGGCCATCCGCATGGCCGTGCCGCTGCCGGTCAGGGTCTGCGCATAAAGAATGCCATTGTTCTCGCGGTCGGTGACATAGATGTTGCTGCGGGTGCCGGTTTCGCGGGGGACATCGCCATATTCCACGCCCTGCCATGCCTTTAGCGTGGCGTTGGAGCGGGCAACGACGCTTTCGTTGAAGGTGAAGCTGACGATGGAGACGACCATCGCCGTGGCCATCATCGGCGCGAGAATCTGGTGGGCCGACAGGCCTGCCGCGCGCATGGCGATGACCTCGCTGTTCTGGTTCAGCGGGAAAAAGGTGAACAGGGTGGCCAGCAGCACCGAATAGGGCAGAAACCGGGCCACCAGCTGTGGCGCGCGCAGGGAAACATAGGTCCAGATCTGCGCCTCGCCATTGCCCGGGTGGGCCAGAATGTGGCCGCTCTCGCTCAACAGATCAAGCAGTTGCAGCACCATCACCAGCATCAGCAGCACCGAGATGATGCGGCCGATAAACAGCCGCGACAGATAGAGGCTGATGGTGCGAGAGGGGAAGAATTCGGTTGGCATCGGGCCCTCTATTGCGTGCCGGCGCCCGGCGCCTGATGGCGGCGGTGGCCGATCAGCTTGCGCGTGCGGGCGGTGACGAGGGCGAAGAACCGCTCCAGCGCGCCAATCGGCTGGCCGCCGGGCACATAGGCGATGGTCCAGTACATCCAGGCGATGATGATGGCGAAGATCGCAAAGGGGCCCCACAGCGCGAGGCCCGGATCCACCCGGCCCAGCGCCGCCACGGATTGCCCATATTCATTGACCTTGTGATAGGCCACCACCATCACAATCGAGACGAACACACCCAGCGACGAGGTTGACCGCTTTGGCGGCACCGCGAGCGCCACCGCCAGCAGGGGCAGCATCAGGATCATCACCACCTCGGCCAGCCGGTAGTTGAGGCTGGCCATCACGATGGCCCTATCCTTTTCCGAGGTCCGGTCCGCCCAGCCGATGCGCAACAATTCGGGCAGGAAATACTCGCGCTCGCGCCCGCCGCGCTCGCGGAATTTT
>CAIWFP010000374.1 GCA_903911985.1 uncultured Sphingomonadales bacterium | reverse complement strand
GCAGCCTGGACCTGCGCCGAATGTCGCTCGCAACGCCGCCGCGCTGAATGTCAGCAGATGAAGAAATTGACAAATCGGTAGTATAAATAATAGTTCAATTTTTTATAAAACGAAGAGACAAAAATGGATCGGTGGCTGATACCATTCGCGGCAAGATTAGTTGAAATGAGCATCGACTTGACTTTCTCGATTGTTGAAATAGGCGGTCGTCCGCTTGGTGGGCACACTGAGCCGTTTTATTGCCTGCTCGATGTGTTTCCTGGCTCCAAAATCCTGTCATTCGAACCGGACCCGGCGCTGTGTGACGAGATCAATCGCCAGGGCCGCCCGGGGCTGACGTTTTATCCGACCGCGATTAGCGGCGCGCGTGGCCGGCGGCCGTTTTATCTGACGCGCCATCCGATGTGCGCCTCGCTCTATCGCCCGAATGAGGATCTGCTGCGGCTCTATCAGAATTTCGAGGTAGCGTATCTCGAACGGGTCGTCGAACTCGACACGATCTCGCTGGATGATTTTGCCCGCGACTACGGGGTCGAGAGCATCGACTTCATCAAAATCGACATTCAAGGCGCGGAATACGAGGTGTTCGCCGGGGCGAAGCGGGCCTTGCAGGATGTGGTCGCCATCGTCTCCGAGGTTGAGTTTATCCCGCATTCTGTCGGGCAGAAATTATTCGGCGATATCTGCCAGTTGCTCGGCGATGATACGCTGATGTTTCATAAATTTCTCGGGCTGGAAGGCCGGACGTTACGGCCGGTGGTGATGAACAATAATCTGGACTTCGCCTCGCAGCATATCTGGTCCGATGCGATGTTCATCCGCCACGTCCAGACGATCGGCACGCTTTCGAGCGCGGAACTGCTGAAGTTGAGCGTGTTCGCGCATCTCTATGGCAGCCCGGATCTTTGCCATTGCTGCCTGTCTGCGCACGATCAGAAATTCCAATCCGATCTGTGCACATTGTTTTGGCGGTGCGCCCAGTAGGCTGATATTGCCATAGCCCCTGGCGGTTCAGCCCGCGATGTCCCAGCCACGGCATTGCACCTCCAGCCAACGCGCCAGCAGGTCCGGGCCGTTCGTCAGGCCCCATTGCGCGGCCGCGCGGTTGGCGCGAGCGACGAGAGCGGGGAAATCCGCCACGGCTTCATCCAGCGCCTCGGCAATCGCGGCGACCGAATAGGCGTGAAAGAAGGTGCCGGTGCCAAGTTCCGCCGCTTCCTGCGATGGGGCGCACCCCGAAGGGGCGATGAATGGGATGCCTCCGGCGATGCACTGGCTGATGATGCCGGAGGAGCGTTCTGTATAGGGTTCGTATCGCGACGGCCAGATGATGAGGTCGCAAGCGGCCATGGCGGCGGCAATATCCTCGACATAAGGCAGCACCGTCAGACGTTCAATTTGCCCCTGCACACTAAACTGCCCGCTGCTGTCTTGCAGGGTGACGTGAAAGCCGCGTTCGAGCAGCAGTTGCACGAGATCCGGCACGATGGACGAGCCGCGTTCAGGCCGTTGGTGGCCGAAGAAACCGATGCGCTGCACCACTCCGGCGCGGCGCGGTCGGCCTGTGCCGAAATACATGCTGGGCAGGGCGTGCAGGTTCAACTCGGGCGAATAGGTGCACAAGGTCGCGCGGACCGAGGCATGGTAGACGCCGACCTTGATATGGGGCGCGGCGTGTTGCGCGATGGCGCGGGTTGCCTGCCGCCAGATGACCGGCCCGGCCGGCCGGAACAGGCCCGGCGCGAAGTGCACGCCGCAAATGGTCGGGGTGGGTTCGGCCTGCATAGTACAGGCCAGCAGTGCGGATGGCTCAATGGTGGGCCAAAATAGCAGGTCGCAGTCGCGGATCTGCGCCAGATCCGCAGCCGTAACCGCGGCCGCGTTCCGGTAGTCGGCTTCGTTGGGTTGGCCGCCCCGCCAGAACCAATTGTGCGGATTGCGAAAGGTCGGGGTGATGGGAATGGCTTGGCGGTCGGCCTCGTCAAGTAACTCGGCGTCCAACGACCGATTGCCGTGCAATTCGACCGTGTGGCCCCGCTGTTGCAGGTGCCTCATCAGGATTTTGGCATCATCCCAATAGTGCCCGACGGACGTGCTGAGATTGGGTTCCAGAATGGCCAGCTTCATCTTGCGTCGCACACCCAGCGATAAGTTTGCCGCAAGCCATCGGCCATGCTGATCTTCGGCACCCAGCCTAGCGCGCGCAGCCGCTGGCTGTCGAGCAGTTTGCGCGGGGTGCCATCGGGCTTGGAGGGATCGAAGTCGATGCGCCCTTGGAAGCCGACGACATCAGCGATCAGTTCGGCCAGTTCGCGTATGGAAACCTCTACACCACTGCCGACATTGATGTGCATCGCCCCGGAATACTGCCGCAATACATGCACCAGGGCGTCGGCGCAGTCGTCCACATGCAAGAATTCACGGCGCGGGGTGCCGCTGCCCCAGACCGGAAATGCCGCCGCCCCGACCAATTTGGCTTCGATCGCTTTGCGTAGCAGCGCCGGCACTACGTGGCTGCTGGCAAGGTCGAAATTATCCGCTGGGCCATAAAGATTGGTCGGCATGGCGGCGATGAAGTCGCAGCCATATTGCTGGCGATAGGCTTGGCAGAGCTTGATGCCGGCGATTTTCGCGACGGCGTAGGCTTCGTTGGTCGGCTCCAACGCGCCGGTAAGCAGAGCTTCTTCGGTGATCGGTTGGGCGGCGAATTTTGGGTAGATGCAGCTTGAGCCGACATAAAGCAGCTTTTTCACCCCGGTGCGGCGCGCGGCTTCGATCACGTTGCTGGCGATCATCAGGTT
>CAIWFP010000373.1 GCA_903911985.1 uncultured Sphingomonadales bacterium | reverse complement strand
CAGCAAGGCGGGCTGGTCGGTTGCCGGTATCGTCAAGAATGCCTTCAATCGGGTCTATTACGCCGGCGGCATTGCGACCGGCGAACTGTTCCAGTTCAACACTCTCGTCCCGGGCTCTCCGCGGACGTTCATGGCGGAACTGCGTTACAAGTTCTGAGTGTTCTGCTGCTTGTTTTTGATGTTTATAGGAAATGATCAGCCTGGCCGGGCTTGCTGCGGTCAGGCTGGTCCCTTCAGGATTGCATGACCGGGCCCGGGCCGCGGGTGAATGCGGAAAGGCGGGAGCGCGCAAGGACCATGGCCTTCACACTCATCAACGCGCGGCCCAGCCCGTTTGGGCGCAAGGTGGCAATCGTCATGCTGGAAAAGGGAATCCCCTTTGACGTACGCTATGACGTGCCGTGGGGCGACCAGACCTGCACACCTGATTACAGCCCGCTGCAACAGTTGCCGATCCTGATCGCCGGTCCTGACGAAGTGATCTATGATTCCGCGTTCATTTGCGACTGGCTGGAACTGCGGTTTCCGGAAATTCCGCTGCTGCCTGCCGAACGCGAGGCACGTTTGCTGGCCATGCGCCGCCGCATGCTGGGCGAACGGCTGATGGAAGTCGCGCAGGCGCTGATTTTTGAATTGCACCGTCCCGAACCAAGCACGCCCTGGGTCGATCGCCAGACCCGCAAGGTCATTGGTGCGCTGGCGGAACTTGATCGGCTTTATGGCCAGGACACGACGCATCCGGGCACGGAACTGGATCTCGGTGACATTGCCGTCGCCACGACGCTGCTTGGCGTCGAATTCGCGTTGGCAACCGGGCTCAGCCCCGATGTTGCCGCGTTGCGCTGGCGAGAGCGCCATGCCGCGCTCGACAGGGCGGTTTCGGCACTTGAGCCACGCCCGTCTTTTGAACAAACGCGGCCACAGATGATGGACGTGAACTTGCAGGCAACCGTCGCCTGATTCGAACAACACAAGCCCGACTGGGCAAATGGCAGGAGAACGCGCATGTCTGGAAAGCTTCGTTTTGGCGCGTTTTGTGGTCCGCACCATCCATTGAACGAAAACCCGACGCTCACACTGCAGCGCGATCTCGAACTGGCCGAACACCTCGACTATCTCGGCTTTGACGAATTGTGGTATGGCGAACACCATTCGGCGGGCTGGGAACTGATCGCCAGCCCTGAAGTGATGATTGCCGCCGCTGCGCAGCGCACCAGCCGGATCAAGTTTGGTTCGGCGGTGACCTCGGTGCCTTATCATCATCCCTTAATGATTGCCGAGCGCTACAGCCAGCTTGATCACATGACGCGCGGCCGGGTGATGCTGGGCATGGGCCCCGGATCGCTGGCATCCGATGCCAAGATGATGGGCATTCCGGTCGCCAAACAGCGCGACATGATGGATGAAGGCATTGATGTACTGGTCCGCCTGATGCGCGGCGAGACGGTGACCGCCAAGACCGACTGGTTCACGCTCGACAACGCACGCATTCACATGACGCCCTATTCGCGGCCCGGCATCGAAATGATCGCGGCCAGCACCATTTCGCCCACCGGGTCGCGCGCGGCGGGCCGCAACGGGATCGGCATGCTGTCGTTTGGCGCAACATCGGGCGGTGCGTTCGATGCGCTGTCGGCCAACTGGAACATTGCCGAAGACGTGGCCAAGGCCAATGGCCAGACGATCGATCGCAAGAACTGGCGGCTGGTCGCGCCAATGCATATCGCCCCGACGCGCGAACAAGCGCGCGAAGAGGTGCAGTTCGGTGTCGAAGGCTGGGCGGATTATCTGCGCAATGTCGCTGCTTTGCCGATCGTTCCGGGTGGTGGTGACGTGATCGATGCGCTGATGAGCTCGCACATGGCGGTAATCGGCACGCCGGACGATGCCGTGGCGCAGATCAAGAGGCTGCAGGCGCAGTCGGGCGGGTTTGGCACGCTCGTACTGTTTGCGCATAATTGGGCCGACTGGGCGCAGACCAAGCGGTCCTATGAAATGTTCGCCCGCTTCGTGATGCCGCAGGTCGACGACATGATCGACAACCGCGCCGTGTCAGAGGCTGAATGCCGCGCCAACCGGCCCGAACTGGCCGGGCAAATCGGTGCCGCCATTCAGGATCGTATCCAGCGTCATATTGACGAGCATGGCAAGAAGGACATCGCCCCGGAACTGGTTGCCGCGCTGCCGCAAAGCGCCTGAAGCAGCCATCGGCAACGCGCAGGCGCAGATTGGCATGGT
>CAIWFP010000372.1 GCA_903911985.1 uncultured Sphingomonadales bacterium | reverse complement strand
CGCTGGAAATCCCCGGCGCGATCTCCCTGGCCGACCAATCGGGCGAATACGACGGCTTTGTCGCCATCGGCGTGGTTATCCGCGGCGAAACCTATCATTTCGAAATCGTCGCCGGCGAGAGTGCGCGGGGCATCCTGGCGCTGACCATGGATGGCATAGCGATCGGCAACGGCATTCTCACCGTGGAGAACGAGGCGCAGGCTCTGGTCCGCGCCGACCCCAAGCAGAAAGACAAGGGCGGCGAGGCGGCAAAGGCGGCCTGCGCCCTGCTGGAGTTGAAGAACCGGTTTGGGTGACGGTTTGGCGGAGGTTTAAAGGGGTAGACTTGGGGGTGTTACACCCCCAAACCCCCATTACGGTATGGGTTGGGGCATCACCTCAGCGTCATGCACGGCCGCGAAGCGGCTTTGAAAGCCTGCGGCGCCGAGGCGTTGCACCGAGGGTGAACCCGTAGCGCAGCGCAGATATTAATGGGAGCGCGAGGGTGTAACACCCTCGCACCTGCCTCCTACAATCCTAAAATCAGGCCAAACGCCCAAACGCGCCAGCGCCCGCATACCGCGCCGCCACGCCCAGTTCTTCCTCAATGCGGATAAGCTGGTTGTACTTGGCCAGACGATCCGAACGGGCCATCGAGCCGGTCTTGATCTGGCCGCAGTTGGTCGCAACCGCAAGGTCAGCGATGGTGGCATCCTCGGTCTCGCCCGAACGGTGGCTCATCACGGCGGTGTAACCCGCGCGCTGGGCGATCGACACCGCTTCCAGCGTCTCGGTCAGGGTGCCGATCTGGTTGACCTTGACCAGCAGCGAATTGGCCAGCCCCTTGTTAATGCCCATGGTCAGGCGCTTGGGGTTGGTGACGAAGAGATCGTCGCCCACCAGCTGCACCTTGTGGCCAATCTTGGCGGTGAGCGCGGCCCAGCCCTCGAAATCGTCCTCGCTCATGCCATCCTCGATGGAGCGGATCGGATAATCGGCGGCCAGCGAGGCGAGATAATCGGCCATCTCCACCGGCGAGAGCGACAGGCCCTCGCCGCTGATCTCGTACTTGCCCTTCTTGAAGAACTCGGTGGCGGCGCAATCCAGCGCGATGGCCACTTCCTTGCCCGGCTTGAAACCGGCCTTCTCGATAGAGGCGACAACGAAATCCAGCGCGGCGCGGGTGCTGGCGATGTTCGGGGCAAAGCCGCCCTCGTCGCCCACGGCGGTGGACAGGCCCTTGTCGTGCAGGCCCTTCTTCAGCGTGTGGAAGATCTCCGCACCCCAGCGCACAGCCTCGGCAAGCGAGGGCGCGCCCACCGGCATAATCATGAATTCCTGAAAATCGATGGGATTGTCGGCATGTTCGCCGCCATTGATGATGTTCATCATCGGCACCGGCAACACATGGGCGGAAACGCCGCCGACATAGGAATAAAGCGGCAGGCCACGCGCATCGGCGGCGGCCCTGGCCACGGCGAGGCTGACGCCCAGAATGGCGTTGGCGCCCAACCGGCTCTTGTTCTCCGTGCCGTCGAGCTCGATCATGGCGAGGTCGATGTCGCGCTGGTCCTCGGCGTCGGCGCCGATCAGCTCCTCGCGGATATCCTCGTTGACCGCGTTCACCGCCTTCAACACGCCCTTGCCCAGATAGCGCGACTTGTCGCCATCGCGCAGCTCGACCGCCTCATGCGCGCCGGTGGAAGCGCCTGAGGGCACCGCCGCGCGGCCGAAGCTGCCGTCTTCCAGCAACACGTCCACCTCCACGGTAGGATTGCCCCGGCTATCGAGGATTTCGCGGGCGTGGATGTCAATGATGGTGGTCATGGCGGGTTCATCTCCTGCAGGCGATAGTGGCTTTGTTGCTGGCTCCCTTAGAGCATCGTGCAAAAAAGTGGATACCGGATTTACGCATAATACGAAGCGATCGAAAAAAGCTGCCCCTTCAGGATGATGTATAGCGGTTTTTGCCCGAAAGATGTGACGCCAGGGCCCGGCGCGAGCTTGGCAGGCAGGGGCCGTTGCAGCATGATGGGGCCATGGCGCCCACCCGCCGGGCGCGTGATTCTCGCATTGATACCGCCGCCCCGAAACCCGTGGGCCGCACAGAAAAGGAAGCCCGCTCATGGCCAAGTCCCCCAAGAACGCCGCAGCAGAGACGGTTTTGGCCGCCGATACCGCCACGCAGGGTGGCAACACCAAAATTGCCCGCGCCCGCTTTGCCAAGGCTCTGGACGAGGCCCGCGCTGGTGCCGAGGCTCTGGGCAAGGAAGCCCGCCAGCGCGGCGAGGCCGTTTCGGGCAAATTGACCGAGGCGGTTGCCGCCAAGCGCGTCGATCTGGTTGAGGAAGCCCGCGCGCTCAGCGACGAGGCCAAGGCGCGCGCCGCCACTCTGGCGCAAGAGGGCAAGAGCCGCGCCAGCGACGCGCTGACCGGCCTTGGCAAGGTCGTGGCCGATAATGCCGCCGTCATCGACGAGCATCTGGGCGAAAAATATGGCGATTACGCAAGGCAGGCCGCCCGCCATATTCACGAAACCGCCGCCAAGGTGGAATCCAAGGATCTGGGCGAAATTGGCGATGACGCGCGGGAATTCGTGCGCACCAGCCCCGGCCTTGCGCTGGGCATGGCCACGGTGGCCGGATTCCTGCTGGCCCGCATGTTGCGCGGGGGCAAGGATTGAGTTCGCGGGCCACCCGGGCCCGGCTGAGCGCGCCATGAGCAAGCGCCCCGCTGGCGAGCCATCGCCTGACCACGAAACGCCTGACCACGAAACGCCTGAACGTGACACACCCGAGCATGTAACGCTGGTGGAAGAGCTGCGCGCTCTGGTGAGCGAGGCGCAGGCCATGGCCCGGACCGAGATCGCCTATCAGACCGCGCGCCTGTCGCTGGGCGGCAAGCTGGTCGGGCGCGTTGCCGGGCTGGGCGCTCTGGCTCTGGCGCTGGTGTTTTTCGCCCTGATGGCGCTGGTGGTGGGCAGTTTGCTGGCGCTGATACCGCTGCTTGGCGCCTGGGGGGCGGTGGCGGTGGTGGTGGCGGCACTGTTGCTGGCCACATTCGCCGCGCTGCTGGGGATGCGGGCCGGATGGCGCCGCCTGCGTGAATTATTCAGCGGAGAGGATTCCGCCCCGTGAAAAATGGCCCCAGAAGCGAGGCCGAGCGCAACCTTGCCATTCAGCGCGAGGCACGCGACAGGGCCCGGGCAGGTTTTTCCACCCGTGTCGAGCTGCTGCGTGGCCAGTTGGCGCCCGAGAAGCTTGCGACCAGGGTCATCGACGATCTGACCTATAAGAGCCGTGGCATAGTGGGACAGGCAATCGAGATTGCCAGCGACAATCGTGGCATTGCCGTCGGCGCACTGGCGGCGCTGGCTGTGTGGGTGGGGCGGCGGCCGGTGGGGCGGGGCATTGCCGCGCTTGCCCACCGCATCACCAGCCGCAAGCCAAAGGGCCCCGCGACGTGAAGGACATCGAACCACACACCTCGCCCACGCAACGCGCACCCGCCGTTCTGTGGATCGCCGGGGGGCTTGCCCTGGGTTTGACTGCCGGTGTGCTCATGGCTCGCCCCCGTGGCAAAAGCGGGGACACGGTCGCGGGCGGGAACGCCCTGTCACGGAGCGCGCGCGCCGCACTGGCCGTGGCGGGCGAGCTGGGGCTGGCCCTTGCCGTGCGGGCGATCAGCGACGCGGGCGGCGACGAAGCGGCGCCAGCCGGCGATCGTGCCACCGCCACCGCGCGACCAACGGCACCAGCCCCGTCATCTACGGCCGAAATTGCGGTCAATGCCGCGACAAAACACTTTCCGGGCCTCCATCCCGGCTTGAGCCGTGCGGCCGGCCTGCTCGCCAGCCTGTGGGGGCAAGGGAACAACCGGTAGGAATGACCGGCGGCATCCCTTTATTTCGCAGTTGCGAGATGATAGGAATGGGCTCCCTTTCTCTCCCCAGGGGCTCCAAACCGATATGCAGAAACTTCACCTTGTCATGGGTGGCCGCGTGAGCGACCCCCAATCTCTCGAATTTTCCGATCTGAAAGCACTCGATCTTGTTGGCGTTTTCCCCGACTACGCGCAGGCCGAGGAAGTGTGGCGGGCGAATGCCCAGCGCACGGTGGACGATGCCGAAATGCGCTATGTGATCGTCCATCTCCACCGTTTGCTCGACCCGAGCCACCCGAAGGTCTGAAACCAAAACGCAAAAAGGCCCCGCCAGTGCGGGGCCTTTTCACATCTGTCACCGGCATGGTCGCGCGCGGGAAACGCGGTTCAGATAAACTCGATCTTCTTGACCACATAAAAGCGGTCGCCCGAGGGAACCGTGACCTCGATCTCGTCATCCACCCGGCGGCCGATCAGGGCCTTGCCCAGCGGCGAGTTATAGCTGATCCGCCCGATCTTGGCGTCCGCCTCATAAGTGCCGACGATCTGATAGCGCACCGGCTTTTCGTCATCATCCAGCAGGGTAACAGTGGCACCAAACACCACCCTGTCACCCGAGAGGGTGGTGGGATCGACGATCTGCGCGCGCCCGACCCGGTCTTCCAGATCGGAGATGGAGGCCT
>CAIWFP010000371.1 GCA_903911985.1 uncultured Sphingomonadales bacterium | reverse complement strand
GAGCTGATTTGAGGCATTTGAAGAGGTAAGATGCGAGGGACTCGTCCCTCGCGCTCCCATTCATGTCCCGCTCAGTGCTTCCCCTCTGGCGAGGCGTCTTGCCGCGAAGCGGCTATCACCGCCTGCGGCGCTGAAGTGTTGCGCCAGGGGCGAGCGGCATGCGACGACGACAGGGAAGGGGAGCGCGAGGGGGTAACCCCCTCGCATCTTCCTCTTTATCTCCGCGCCCTCAAAGCCACCCTTCCAGCACCTGATCCGGCGGGCGGTGGCCGTCGGCCCAGAAGCGGATGTTGGCGATGACTTTTTCGCCGCTGGCCTCGCGCCCCTCGAAGGTGGCGCTGCCCAGATGGGGCATGATCACCACTTGCGGCAGGCTGATGAGGCGGGGATCGACCGCTGGCTCATGGGCGAATACGTCGAGGCCGGCGCCGCCGATCAGTCCGTTTTCGAGCGCGTGGATCAGGGCTTCCTCGTCGATGAGATCACCCCGCGCGGTGTTGATCACATAGGCGCCGGGCTTCATCAGGGCGATCCGCGCGGCCGAGAGGATGTGCCGGGTTTCCGGCGTGGATGGGCAGTGCAGCGAGACGATGTCGGCCCCGGCCACCAATTGGTCCAGATCAGGCTCGTAGCGCACCCCGAGCATGGTTTCGAAGGCCTGGGGAAGCCGGTGGCGGTTGTGAGAGGTCACCTCCAGCCCGAAGCCGCGCGCCCGGTGCGCCACGGCCTGGCCGATGCGCCCCATGCCGATGATCGCCAGCCGCTTGCCCGCCAGCCGGTGCCCCAGCATGGTGGAGGGGGCCCAGCCCTGCCAGCGCCCCTCGCGCAGAATGCGGATGGCCTGCGGAAAGCGGCGGCAGACGATGATGATCAGCGACAGTGTCATGTCGGCGGTATCGTCGGTGAAGACGCCGGGCGTGTTCGTCACGATGATCTTGTGGGCGCGGGCGGCGGCAAGGTCGATATGCTCGATACCGGCGCCGAAATTGGCGATGAGGCCAAGGCGCCTTCCGGAATTCCCGCCGCCGGTTTCCCCGCCCTGATGAGCGTGGTCGCAGGCCTCGGCGATCATGGCCTCGTCGATGGTGTCGGTGAGGGTGGGCACCAGCACATCGGCGTTGCGCATGGCCGCGATGAGGGCGGAGCGGTCCATCGGCGAATCATCGGCGTTGAACTCGGTGTCGAACAGTTCCGCCATGCGCGCCTCCACTGCCGGCATCAGCCGCCGTGTGACGATGACCCGGGGTTTGCCGGGAATGCGGCGGGTTTGGCGGCGATCGATGGCGATGGTCATGATCTGCTTTGGCTAGGGCCAGCCCCGGGCGGGGTCAAGAAGCCTTGAAAGGAGAGAGGCGACATGGTTATGCAGGAGCCATGTTGCGACGCGCCATTTCCCGCCTGCTTCTGACCGCCGCCGCGATGGTTGTGACGGCGCCCGCCGCATGGGGCTCGCGGGCCGATATTCCCGTGCCCGGCTGGGCTTCCCTGCGCGCCACCAAGGACAACGAGATCAACATGCGCGCCGGGCCCGGCGAGGATTATCGCATCGTCTGGGTCTATCACCACCCGCATCTGCCGGTGCGGGTGCTGCGCGAGAGTGCGGGATGGCGGCTGGTGCAGGACCCCGATGGCGCGCGCGGTTGGGTGATTCTCGGATTTCTCAACCACGAGCGCACCGCCTATGTCACCGCCGGAGACCCCGTGGCCATGCGCGCCGGGCCGGATACCAAAGCCCGCCTGCTGTGGCGCCTTGCCACGGGCGTGACCGGCACGCTGGGGCCATGCGACAAGAGCTGGTGCCAGATGGATGTCGATGGCCGCAAGGGCTATGTCACCGCCGCAAGGCTGTGGGGCTTGGGGGATTGAAGGTTTGAAGGTTTGAAGGGGTAGATGCGAGGGACTCGTCCCTCGCGCTCCCATTACTGTCATTGTTGCGCTCGGGGTTCAGTCTTGGCACCACGTCGCCGCGCCGCAGGCATTTAAAGCCGCTACGCGGCAAGGCGCCAAGCCCGCCAGCCAAACGCCACGCAAAAAGGATTGGGAGCGCGAGGGACGAGTCCCTCGCACCTTACCCCTTCAAATTCGCTCTTAAATCAGCTCGATCGCCACAGCCGTGGCCTCACCGCCGCCGATGCACAGCGAGGCGACGCCCTTTTTCAGGCCCTTCAGCTTCAGCGCGCCGATGAGGGTGGCGATGATGCGGGTGCCCGAGGCGCCGATGGGGTC
>CAIWFP010000370.1 GCA_903911985.1 uncultured Sphingomonadales bacterium | reverse complement strand
GGGCGTCGGGCTTCGAGATCGCGTTGCAGCGTTGTCGTGGCATCGGGTGGAAAGCTGGCGACAAAATGCAAGATGTGGCCGGGATAGTCCGGTGGCAAGGCAATGCCCTTGTGCAAAGCCAGATCACAAACCTCCCTGATCGCCGCCTCCAGCAGTCTCCAGGCATCGGCGTCCTTGCGCATTGCGCCGGCGGCCAGTCCGGTGGCGGCACCCACTCCGCCGAAAGCACTCGCAAGCGCGAATTTCTGCCAGAGTTCCCTGATGATATCGGGCGACGCGGCACCCGCAATCCCGGCCCCGCGCAAGAGTGTATCGAGGTGCTCAACCGCTCCGCAATCGGGGCCGTGGGTATGACCAAAGATGATCGACGGCGTGACCCCGACATGGCGAACGGTGTGTTCAGACAATTCAAAAAAGCCATGAACTCTTGATGCGATGACCGAAGCGCCGGGAAAACGTCGGGCAACGATTTCCGGCGCCTCGACACCGTTCTGGAGGGTGAGGATGCCGGTTCCCTGTCCAACCGCAACCTCGATACGATCAAACGCGCTGGAAAAATCGCCCAGTTTTGTGCAAAGCAAGATCAGTTCCGCTTTGCCGAAACCTTCGCAGTCATGCCGCGCCTCCACCGAAATTCGCTGAACATCGCCGTTCGCCACGAGCAATATGCCTTAGCGTTGAATATCGGCGAGCCGACTGCCGCGCGCCAAAATGCAAACTCTGTTGCCCGCCTGGACCAGTCCTGCCGCAAGGAAGCTGCCCACGGCGCCACCACCCACTATCAAAACAGGCTTCATGCATATTTCCTGCGTCAATCGATCAGTGTTGACCACGCCCCTGCGACGACAAACAAGAACATCCGGTGCGTCAGTTCAGAGTGATGCTAGAGCATAAGCCCACCCTAACCCAGCGCCACCTGTGCGGCTGCCAGCCTGGCGATGGGGACGCGATAGGGCGATGCGCTGACGTAATCGAGGTCGACGGCTTCGCAAAAGCCGATGCTGGCGGGATCTCCGCCACGCTCACCCCTTGCCCGCCAGATCGAGGGCGATATCGGTGATCATGTCTTCCTGCCCGCCGACCATCTTGCGTTTGCCGACTTCGGCAAGGATGGAACGGGTGTCGACGCCATAATCGTCGCTGGCCTTTTCGGCGTGGCGCAGGAAGGAGGAATAGACCCCGGCATAGCCCAGCGTCAGCGTCTCGCGATCGACCCGCACCGGACGGTCCTGCAGCGGGCGGACAAGGTCCTCGGCGGCGTCCATCAGCGCATAAAGGTCGCAGCCATGGTTCCAGCCCATGCGGTCGGCGGCGGCGATGAAGACTTCCAGCGGGGCATTGCCCGCCCCCGCGCCCATGCCGGCAAGCGAGGCATCAACCCGCACCGCGCCATTCTGCACGGCGACGATGCTGTTTGCCACACCCAGCGACAGATTGTGATGCGCGTGCACCCCGCGCTGTGTTTCGGGCTTCAGCACGCGGTCGTAAGCCTGCACCCGCGCCGCATATTCGTCCATGTTCATCGCGCCGCCGCTGTCGGTCACATAGACGCAATGCGCGCCATAGCTTTCCATCAGCAGAGCCTGGCTCGCCAGCGCCTCGGGACTGGTCATATGGCTCATCATCAGGAAGCCGGAAACATCCATGCCAAGGCCGCGGGCATATTCGATATGCTGCCTGGCGACGTCGGCTTCGGTGCAATGGGTGGCCACGCGCACCGAGCGCACGCCCATCTCATAGGCGTGCTTGAGGTCGTGGATGGTGCCGATGCCGGGCAGCAGCAGGGTGGTGAGCACCGAATGTTCCAGCACCTCGGCGACGGCGCCGATCCAGTCCCAGTCGGTATAGGCGCCGAAGCCGTAGTTGAAGCTGGAGCCCTGCAGCCCGTCGCCATGCGCCACCTCGATGGCATCGACCTTGGCCTTGTCGAGCGCGCGGGCGATGGCCTGCACATGGTCGAGGCCATATTGGTGGCGGATGGCGTGCATGCCATCGCGCAGGGTGACGTCCTGAATGTAGAGTTTCTGGGCCTTGGGGTCGGCAAAGCTGCTGTTGAGTGTCATGCGTTTTCTCCCGCAAAATGCCGCAGGGCGATTTTCTCCGCGGTCTTCAGTGCCGCCGAGGTCATGATATCGAGGTTGCCCGCGTAAGCCGGGAGATAATGCGCCGCGCCCTCCACCTCGAGGAACACCGAAACCTTGAGGCCGGTGAACTCGGTGCGGCCGGTGCTGGCCATCTCGGGGATGCGCAGGGGACGGTTGGAGCCGATATGCTCGAACTGCACCGCCTGCTTCAGCCGATAGCCGGGCACATAGCTCTGCACCTCGGCGACCATCGCCTCGATGCTGGCGCGGATCGCCTCGCGGTCGGCATCCTCGCAGAGGCAAAACACGGTATCGCGCATGATCAGCGGGGGTTCGGCCGGGTTGAGCACGATGATCGCCTTGCCGCGCGTGGCGCCGCCGACATCGACAATCGCCTGCGAGGTGGTTTCGGTGAACTCGTCGATGTTGGCGCGGGTGCCGGGGCCGGCGCTTTTGCTGGCGATCGACGCGACGATCTCGCCATAATGCACCTTGGCGACGCGGTTGATCGCGGCGACGATGGGGATGGTCGCCTGCCCGCCGCAGGTGACCATGTTGACATTGAGCGCGTCAAGGTTGGCATCGCCGTTGACCGGCGGGATGGTGTAGGGCCCGATCGCGGCGGGGGTCAGGTCGATCACCCGCTTGCCATGGGCCTGCAGGATTTCGTTATTGCGCTGATGCGCGCCCGCACTGGTGGCGTCAAAGACGATGCCGATGTCGGCGAATTCGGGCATTTTGATCAGCCCTTCAATGCCTTCATGGGTGGTGGCGGCACCCATGCGCGCGGCGCGGGCGAGGCCGTCGGACGTGGGGTCGATGCCGACCATCACGCCCATTTCCAGCACCTTGGACAGGCGCATGATCTTGATCATCAGATCGGTGCCGATATTGCCCGAGCCGATGATGGCGACTTTTGTTTTTGCCATGTGGGTCAGTCCTTTGAATAGGTGAAGCTGCAGGTGCCAAGGCCGCCGACGCGGGCCACGACATGATCACCGGGTTTCAGCGCCACCATAGGCCCAAGCGCGCCGGCCAGAAGAATATCGCCCTTGCGCAGCGGCTCGCCCCGCGCCGCCAAAGTCCGCGCCAGCCAGGCCGCCGCGTTCAGCGGATGGCCAAGCGCGGCCGCGCCCACGCCGATCGAGGCAATCTCGCCGTTGATCTCCATGACCATGCCCGCCGTGTAGAGGTCGGTTCCGGCCACCGGCTTGCCCTCGCCCGCCAGCACGAAGAAGGCCGAGGAGCCATTATCCGCCACCGTATCGGCAAAGGTGATCTTCCAGTCGGCAATCCGGCTGTCGACGATCTCGATGGCGGCATGCACCGTGGCGACGGCTGCCGCCACCTGTTCGGGCGTGGTGTCAGCCGAGGGCAGATCGGCGCCAAGCACAAAGGCGATTTCCGCCTCGGCCTTGGGCTGGATCGCCCGCGCCGGGTCGAGCTTGCCGCCATCGGCCACCTGCATATCGGCAAACAGCACCCCGAAATCGGGCTGGTCGACGCCTAGCTGCGTCTGCACGGCCTTGGCGGTCAATCCGGCCTTGCGCCCGACGATGCGGCGGCCCTGCTCGACCCACAGGCGGGTGTTGATCTCCTGCACGGCATAGGCGCCGACCACATCCACCGGGTCGAGATAGTCGCGCATGGGCGGGAGAACATTGCCGGCATAGGCATCACGCAACAGCCGCGCGGCGGTTTGGAAGGTTTCAGACATGGGCTTTCCTCTCCATCGTTGTGGCTGGTTTAGCCGGAGGCGGGGCTTGTCACCAGTGGGGGCTTGGGGTAATTTCTTACCATATGAGACGCGGCACCCCCCTGTTGAGCGCCACCCATCGCGCGCTGGCCATGCTGGAGGCAGTGATCGCCGATGGTGGCGCCAGCAGCGTTTCGGCCATCGCCCGCAAGGCCGGGTTGCCGGTTGCCACCGCCCATCGCCAGGTCAAAACGCTGGCTGCCGAGGGCTATCTGGCCTTGACCGCGACGGGGCGCTATCTTGCCGGACCGCGCCTGCGCGCCTTGCTGATGCAGGTGGACGACAAGCAGATCATCACCAATATTGCCGCGCCGCTGCTGCACCGGCTGGCGGCGAAAGTGGGCGCGGTGGTACAGCTGGGCACCTTCGAGAATGACATGGTGACCTATCGCGTCAAGATTGGCGAGGGAGCGGGCGACCTGTTCACCAAGGTGGGCATGCAGCTGGAGGCCTATTGTTCGGGCATTGGCAAGGTGTTGCTGGCGCATTTGCCCGAACGCGACCGGGCCGCCTATCTTGCGGGCGGGCCGTTTGTGGCGCTGACTCCGCACACCATAGTCGAGCCGGGGATGCTGGCGCTGGAGTTGGAAAAGGTGGCGCGGCAGGGCTATGCCGCCGACGAGGGCGAGATTGCCGAGGGGCTCTATTGCATGGCGGTGCCGATCCAGCGGCCCGATGGCGGGGTGCCCGCGGCCATATCCATCTCGCGGACACGGCCTGTCGCCGGAGCGCGGGAGCGGGCGGAGCTGCTGGCGATATTGCAGGGCACGGCAGCGGAAATCGCGCAGGCCAGCGCGGCGGTTGGCGGTTGGTCGGGTTTGGCGGCGGCCCGCCCAGACGCGGATAAGCAAGACGGGGATAAGCAAGACGCGGATAAGGACGCCGCTGGCCCCAGGGACGAATGAGTAGCCCAGCGAGACGATCCGTTGTGCCCCCGTAAAGCGGCAACACATTGAGCAGCCTGTCCTTGAGCGCTTCGGGAAAGATTCCCACCGCCGATCTGGCCGAAGCTGTCGGCCTGTCGCACGCCCCATGCTGCTGGCTCTGGAAACGGCGGTCGGCTGGCAGCCCGAAATCGTCGAGTGCTTTTCGGTCAGCGGGGACAGCGACTATGGTGTCCGCGTGGTGCCCAGCAGCATCGAAGCCTATGAGACTTTCCTGAAGAAGGTCCTGCCCTGACGAAGGTACTGCCCTGAAGAAGGTACTGCTCCACCTTCCCGGCGTGGCGGCCGTCAATGCGCGCTTTGCACTCGGCTGCATCAAGATGACGACGGCGCTGCCGATTGGCTGACGGTTCAGTCAGCCAGGGCTCGATGCTGATCCCTTGCGGAAAACCGCCTCGATTTCGGCGAGCGTCTGGCGGGGAAACTCCGCCAAGTCCGCCCAGCCCGGATCATGCAGCAAGCCAACGCTGCGTTCGAAATCATAGCCCGCCACATCGAGCGCAACCACACCGGGCACCGCCAGCGAACGCGGCGCCGTGGTGATGCCGAGCCCCGCCGCAACCATCGCCATGCACCGCTCGTCGCTCTCGCTGCGCAGGGCAAAGCGGGGCCGCACTCCGGCGTTGGTGAAAAAGCGGCTGGTATCGTCGAGAATTTCGCAGGAACGCCGCGCGATCATGATCTCGCTGGCAAGGTCCTCCGCGCGCGCGCTGGCGGACCCGGCGAGGCGATGCCGGTCGGACACCAGCATCTGATAGGGCTCGGTCCACAGGCGCCGCGCCACGATGCCGGTCTCGCGCTTGCGCAACAACGTCAGCGCGAGATGCATCCGCCCGCTGGCGAGGCCCGTGCGCAGTTCATAGTCGGTGCCCTCGATCAGTTCGATGCCGAAATCACGCGCCAGCAGCGCCACGATCCCTTGCAGCATGGGATTGGCAACCGTGCGGATCACGCCAAAACGCAGCGTCGGCCATTGTTGTTCAACGGCGCGGCCAAAGCTGTCGGCCACGCGAAAGCCGCGTTCCAGATCGCGGGCAATTGGCAAAAAGGCGCCGCCAGCCTCGGTCAACCGGACATGGCGGCGGTCGCGCACAAACAGGCGGCTACCCACCAGTCGCTCCAGATCGGCGATGCCCACCGACAGTGTTGGCTGGGTAATGTGCAACCGGGCAGCCGCCTGGGCAAAGCTGCCCGCATCGGCAAGGCTAAGAAAATGGCGAATGTGGTTGCGCTTTATCATAGGTTTTTTCTATCTTTGCCCTCGCCTATTTTCAAATTCTTTAATGCACAGGAAGGCGCTATCCTGCGGCCAACAAAGAATGAGGATAGCGATGAAGGCCACCCCGGATTTCGACTTCGCCCTTGGCGAAAGCGCCGACATGATCCGCGCCAGTGTCGAACGCTTTGCCGATGAACGGATCGCGCCGCTGGCCGCCCGCATCGATGCCGAGGACTGGTTCGCGCGCGAATTGTGGCCCGCCATGGGCGCGCTTGGCCTGCACGGCATCACCGTGTCCCAAGCCGATGGCGGTCTGGGTCTGGGCTATCTCGAACATGTCATCGCGGTCGAGGAAGTCAGCCGGGCCAGCGCCTCGATCGGGCTGTCCTATGGCACCCATTCGAACCTGTGCATCAACCAGCTGCGCCGCTGGGGCACGCCCGGGCAGAAGGCCAGATATCTGCCGAAACTGATCAGTGGCGAGCATCTCGGCTCGCTGGCGATGTCCGAAGCCGGTTCGGGCAGCGATGTCATCAGCATGAAACTGCGGGCCGAGGCGGTGACGCAGGGTGGTTCTGGTGGCTACCGCCTCAATGGCACCAAATTCTGGATCACCAACGCCACCTTTGCCGACATTCTGGTGGTCTATGCCCGCACTGTGCCCGAAGGCGGCTCCAAGGGCATCACCACTTTCATCATCGAAAGGGACTTTCCCGGATTTTCCATCGGGCAGAAGATCGACAAGATGGGCATGCGCGGCAGCCCCACCGCCGAACTGGTGTTCGACGATTGCTTCGTGCCCGAGGCCAATATTGTCGGCGAATTAAACGGCGGCGCCAAGGTGTTGATGAGCGGGCTGGATTACGAGCGCGTCGTCCTCGCCGGGCTTCAGATCGGCATCATGCAGGCCTGTCTCGACACCGTCATCCCCTATGTCCGCGAGCGCAAGCAATTCGGCAAAGCCATCGGCACTTTCCAGCTGATGCAGGCCAAGGTCGCGGACATGTATGTCGCGCTGCAATCGGCGCGCGCCTATGTCTATGCCGTGGCGCGGGCCTGCGACGCGGGGCAAACCACGCGGTTCGATGCGGCGGGGGCGATCCTCCTCGCCTCGGAAAACGCCTTTCGCGTTGCGGGCGAGGCGGTGCAGGCGCTGGGCGGCGCGGGCTATACCAAGGACTGGCCCGTGGAACGCTATCTGCGCGACGCCAAGCTGCTCGACATCGGTGCAGGGACCAATGAAATCCGCCGCATGTTGATCGGCCGTGAGCTGATCGGCGCATGAGCGGCCCCGCCCTGCCCACCCTGCTCGATCGCGAAGCCCCCGAGGCCAGGGCGCGCGCCGCGCATAACCGGGCGCTGGCCGAGGATCTGCGCGCCCGCGTGGCCAAGGCGGCGCTGGGTGGCGGCGAAAAGGCGCGCGAACGCCACACCGCGCGTGGCAAGCTGCTCCCGCGTGAACGGATTGAGCGTCTGCTCGATCCCGGCTCGCCATTCCTTGAAATCGGTCAGCTCGCCGCGGGCGGCCTCTATGGCGACGAGGTCCCCGGCGCGGGGCTCATCGCGGGCATCGGTCGCGTCTCGGGACGGCTGGCGATGATTTTGGCCAATGACGCGACGGTCAAGGGGGGCACCTATTTCCCGCTCACCGTCAAGAAGCACCTGCGCGCGCAGGAAATCGCCGAGCAGAACCACCTGCCCTGCCTCTATCTGGTCGACAGCGGCGGCGCCAACCTCAACCAGCAGGCCGACGTTTTTCCCGACAAGGCCCATTTCGGCCGCATCTTCTATAATCAGGCGCAAATGTCGGCCAAGGGCATCGCCCAAATCGCCTGCGTGATGGGCAGCTGCACGGCGGGCGGCGCCTATGTGCCCGCCATGAGCGACGAGACGGTGATCGTGCGCGAACAGGGCACGATCTTTCTGGCCGGTCCGCCGCTGGTCAAGGCCGCAACCGGCGAGGAGATCACCGCCGAGGCGCTGGGCGGCGGCGATCTGCATGCGCGCAAGTCGGGCGTCGTCGATCATCTGGCCGATAATGACGAGCACGCCATTACCATCCTGCGCGATATCGTCAGCCATCTCGGCCCGCGCAGCCCGGCCAAGGTGGCGCTCGTCGAACCGCGCGCGCCACTTTATCCGGCCGAGGATCTCTACAGCATCGTGCCCGAGGATGTGCGCGCGCCCTACGATGTGCATGAGGTCATCGCCCGCCTCGTCGATGGCAGCGAATTCCATGAATTCAAGGCCTTGTATGGCACGACGCTGGTCTGCGGCTTTGCCCATATCTGGGGCATGCCGGTGGCGATCCTTGCCAACAACGGCGTCTTGTTTTCGGAAAGCGCAACAAAAGCCGCACATTTCATCGAATTGGCCTGCCAGCGCCGCACACCCCTGCTGTTTCTGCAGAATATCAGCGGCTTCATGGTGGGCGGCAAATATGAGGCCGAGGGCATCGCGCGGCATGGCGCCAAAATGGTCACCGCCGTCGCCACCGCCAACGTACCCAAGATTACCGTGTTGATCGGCGGCTCGTTCGGTGCGGGCAATTACGGCATGTGCGGGCGTGCCTATGATCCGCGCTTCCTGTTCACCTGGCCCAATGCCCGCATCTCGGTGATGGGCGGCGAACAGGCGGCGAGCGTGCTGGCGACAGTCCACCGCGATGCCGCCGAGTGGTCGCCAGAAGATGCCGAAGCCTTCAAGGCCCCGATCCGCGATCAGTTCGAGGCCGAAAGCGACCCCTACTTCGCCACCGCGCGGCTGTGGGATGACGGCATCATCGACCCTGTGCAAACCCGCGACGTGCTGGGCCTCGCTCTGGCCGCCTGCCTGGAGGCACCAATCCCCGAGCGGAGCGCCTTTGGCGTGTTCAGGATGTGACCGTGATGATCCAGTCCCTGCTCATTGCCAACCGGGGCGAAATCGCCTGCCGCATCATCCGCACCGCGCGGAAATTGGGCATCCGCACCGTAGGCGTCTATTCCGAGGCCGATGCCGGTGCCATGCATGTGCGGATGGCCGATACCGCCGTGCATATCGGCCCGAGTGCCCCGGGCGAAAGCTATCTGGTTGGCGCGAAAATCATCGCCGCAGCACAGGCAAGCGGGGCCGAGGCGATCCACCCGGGCTATGGTTTTCTGTCCGAAAACGCCGCATTCGCGCAAAGCGTGATCGATGCCGGGCTGATCTGGGTCGGCCCCTGCCCGGCCAGCATCACCGCCATGGGGCTCAAGGACGCGGCCAAGGCGCTGATGGCGGCGGCTGGCGTGCCTGTGACACCCGGCTATATGGGCGAAAATCAGGAACCTGGCTTCCTTGAGGCGCAGGCCGCGCAAATCGGCTACCCGGTGCTGATCAAGGCGGTGGCCGGTGGCGGCGGAAAGGGCATGCGGCTGGTTGAACAGCCCGGGGACTTCGTCGAATCTCTCGCCAGCTGCCAGCGCGAGGCGAGCAAGTCTTTCGGCAATTCCCATGTGCTGATCGAGAAATACATCACCGCGCCGCGCCATATCGAGGTGCAGGTGTTCGGCGACAGCCATGGCAATATCGTCCATCTGTTCGAGCGCGATTGCTCGCTGCAGCGCCGCCACCAGAAGGTGATCGAGGAAGCCCCCGCCCCCGGCATGGACGAAGCCACCCGCGCCAAGCTGTGCGCGGCGGCCGTGCGCGCGGCGCGGGCGGTTGATTACGTCGGCGCGGGCACGATCGAATTCATCGCCGATGCCTCCGAAGGCCTGCGCGCCGACCGCATCTGGTTCATGGAAATGAACACGCGCCTGCAGGTCGAGCATCCCGTTACCGAAGCGATCACCGGCACCGATCTGGTGGAATGGCAGCTGCGCGTCGCCAGCGGCGAAGCCCTGCCCCTGACGCAGGATCAGTTGGCCATCTCCGGCCATGCGATCGAGGCGCGGCTCTATGCCGAAGACCCGGCGCGCGGCATGCTCCCCAGCACGGGGCCGCTCACCCATCTGCGCCTGCCCGGCGGGATCGGGCGGGTGGATTCCGGCGTGGCCGAGGGCGATCAGGTGTCGCCCTTCTACGATCCGATGGTCGCCAAGCTCATCCACCATGCGCCGACCCGGGCGGAGGCCATCGCCGGGCTTGGCCAGATGGCCGCGCAAACCGAATGCTGGCCAGTCAAGACCAATGCCGGATTTCTGGTGTGTGCGCTGGCCGATGCGGATTTTGCCAGCGGCGTCATCGACACCGGGCTGATAGCGCGAAAGGGCGATGCATGGCTGCCCGCCGCCGCCCCGTCGGACGCGGCTTTGCAAGCGGTTGCCTACCTGGCTCTGCAGAAATTTGGGCCACAGATCGGCACCAACAGCTTGCCGGGTGCATGGAGCCAGCACGGACTGCGGTTGAACCAGGCGGCGTCGCCGGTCCGTCTCCGACTTGCCTTCGGGGAGGCGCCGCTTGAGGTTGAACTGACAACGGCCGCTGCCGCGGATGCCTCCATCGCGGCATGCGACACCTCCATCGCGGCATGCGACACCTCCATCGTGCCATGCGGCTCCTCCATCGTGCCATGCGGCAATGGCTGGCTGGTCAGCGAAGCCGGGCAGACCCATCACCTCGCGCCGTGGCGGGCGAGCGCCACGCATGAAGGCGCGGGCTCGGGCGCGATCCATGCGCCAATGCCGGGGCTGGTGATCGCTGTGTCGGTGGCGATGGGCGATCATGTCACCAAGGGCCAGAAGCTGGTCACGCTCGAAGCGATGAAAATGGAGCAGGCACTGATCGCCGCCTTCGATGGCGTGGTTGCCGAACTTGCCGTTTCCGTGGGCCAGCAGGTGGAAGCCGACAGCCTGCTGGTGCGGATTGAAGCCCACGCCGAACTTCTGCCCCATGTTGCGACGAATGGGACAAGCGCCAGCACCTGACCCATCGGCCATCACGTGGCCTCATCGAAGCCGATCATCTGCTATTTTCCGCGATGACGCATAATCACCAAACAACCCTTACGGCCTCTGCCGCCCGCCTGCGCCGCGATGGATTCACCGGCATTATGGCGATCCCTTCTTCCCATTTGCCTTAATCAAACCGGTTTTACCCCCCGGGGCGGATCACCCCAAAGCCCATAGCCGCTTTAACGGCCATCCTGCTGATAAGGCTCCAAAACCGGGACGATTTTAAACTATTGCTCGCCGGGCGGAACGGTGTGCCTGGGCAGAGGCTGGGGCCTGAAACCCAGCATTTAAAGGGCTTCCGGGCAAGGGGCGCGGCTTGCGCCACCAAAAAGTAACCAAGTTTTCAGGATTAACGCCGATAATGTGCTGACTGGCCAGAAAACGAATTGGAAACACGATGGACTTCCAAAGCAGTCGCCGAGCGATGCTCATTGCGGGTTGCTGCCTTTCATGGCTCGGCGCGCCGGGCCTTGCTCAGGCCGAAACCAGCGTGCCGGAGGGCCTGAGCGCCACGGACATCGTTGTCACCGCCCGCAAAACGCCCGAGAAGCTTCTCGATGCGCCGATGTCGGTTTCCGCCCGCTCGGCCGCGGATCTTGCCGCGCCGCGCCTGCGTGATTTCGCCGATCTGGCGGGCGATTTCGCCAATGTCTCGATGAGTGGCGGCATCGCCGGCGGGCTGCAGGGGCAAATCGCCATTCGCGGCATTGCCACGCTTGTCCGCAATATCGGGCTGGAAAGCGGCGTCGGCATCTATGTCGATGATGTGTTTATCGGCCGGCCGGACAGCTACAACATGGATCTGCTCGATATCGATCGGGCGGAACTGCTGAGAGGCCCGCAGGGCACGGTCTATGGCAAGAATACCATCGCCGGCGTCGTCAATATCGTCAGCAAGGCGCCCGGCGACAAGCCCTCTGCCAGCGCGCGCATGGACATCGGCAACTATGGCCTGATCCGCACGCAGGCGGCACTGTCGGGGCCCCTCGCCGATGGGCTGAAGGGGAGTGTCGCCGTCGGCTATGTCAGCCGCGACGGTTACGACAAGAATCTCTCGGGCGGACCAAATGCCGATAATGCCGACACACTGTCCTGGCGCGGCGCGCTGGCCTATCAGGCATCCGACCATTTCAGCCTGACGCTGCGCACGGACGGCTTGCGCGACCGCAGCATACCGGGCTTTTATTCCGCGACCGAAATTGGCCAGTATCAGATTGGTCTCCCGGGCTTCGTGCTGATCCCCCAATTGCCCGCGCATCAGATCAACAACAATCGCCCCAATTCGCTGAGCCGTGACGACGCCGGGGCCTCGCTGACGGCTGACCTCGCCCTGGGGGGCAGCACGCTCAAGAGCATTACCGCCTATCGCTTCTCCCACTACCGCGCCTCGCTCGACGACGACCAGCAGCAGATCGACCTGCTCTCGTCAGACCTGTTTGGCGACAGGACGAAGGTGTGGAGCGAGGAGTTGCGGCTGAACGGGCATCTGTTTGACCGGGCCACCTATGTGGCGGGGCTCTATTTCTTCGATCAGCGCGCCAGCACCGATCGCATGCTGGCGATTGGCAATGATCTCAACGCCATGATTACCGGCAACCCGGCCCTCACCACCATCGGCGCGGTTTCAACCCGCAGCTATGCCGCGTTTGGCAATGTCGATTGGCCGCTTGCCGATGCGCTGATGCTGTCGGCGGGCGCCCGCTATACGGTGGAGCGCAAGGACGCGCATTTCACGCAGGATGATCAGACCGGCGTCTTCACCATGTTCGGCCTGCCCACCATCACTTTCGCCGGCCATTCAACCAACCGCGACCTCTCGCCGACTGTCTCCCTGCGCTACGCCATTGCGCCCCATGCCAATGTCTATGCAAGGGTGGCGCGTGGCTTCAAGAGCGCGGCCTATAATGTGGATCTGGCTCCTTCCATCGCCGGCCTTGCCGCCGGGCCGGAGCATGCCACCACCTATGAGGCAGGCATCAAGGCCAGCATCAGCCCCGCACAGGCGACGTTGCTGCTCTCCGGCTTTCACACCAGCTATACCGACCTGCAGGTCGCGCAGATCACCGGCAGCGGCACAGTGCTGGGCAATGCGGGACGGGCATCGATCAACGGCTTCGAGGCCGAGGTCAGCCTCATCCCGCTCAAGCACCTCAAGCTGCGGGGATCGCTGGGCTATGCCGACGCGCGCTATGACCGCTTCGACAATTGCGCGGTTCCCCTGTCGGAAGGCGGCGGTGCGACGAATTGCGTTGGCAAACGGCTGACCGGGGCGCCCGAGTTTACGGCGCAGGCTAGCATCGAATATGGCATCGCGCTGCCGGTTGGGCGCCTTTCGGCAAATCTCACGGCCAACCACCAGTCGTCGGTCTTTTTCGAGCCGACCAATTCCGACCGCTTCCGTGGACGGGCGCGCACCGTGCTCGACACGGCGGTGACACTCGCGCAGCCGCGCTGGAGCGTCGCGGTCTGGGCAAAGAACCTGACCGATCAGGTCTATGAGACCTATCGCGATGACCGCTCGGCGACCGGTGTGCTCCGAACCACAGCCTATGGCGCGCCGCGCACCTTTGGCGTTTGTCCGTCGTCAGAACATTCGGCACAACTCGCGGCATAGATTAGCGGAGTGCGGGCCTCGTCTCGGGGTTGATGTTAGGCGGCGAGCTTGCGGTGTTGCAAGCGCCGAAGTT
>CAIWFP010000369.1 GCA_903911985.1 uncultured Sphingomonadales bacterium | reverse complement strand
GCCTTTGACACCGAAACCAGCGCGCTCGATGCCATTTCCGGTGATCTGGTTGGCATCAGCCTCGCCGTCGGGCCAAACGAGGCCTGCTACATCCCGCTGGCCCACGGTGGCACCGACATGTTTGCCGAGCGCCCCGTGCAAATCTCCCGCGCGGAAGCGATCGCCCGACTGAAACCGCTGCTGGAAAGCGAGGCGGGGGTAAAGGTGGGGCAGAATGCCAAATACGATCTCAATGTGCTCGCCCAGCACGGTATCGCCGTCGCCCCCATCGACGACACGATGGTGATGAGCTTCGACCTCGAAGCCGGACGCGGGACTGAAGGCGAGGAGGGGACGGCCTACGCCGGCCACGGCATGGACGAGCTGGCCCGCCGCCACCTCGGCCACGACTGCATCGCCTTCAAGGATGTCTGCGGCACCGGCAAAAAGGCCATCAGCTTTGCCGAGGTACCGTTGGACCGCGCCACCGCCTATGCCGCCGAGGATGCCGATGTGACATGGCGCCTGCACGCCCTGTTCAAGCCGCGCCTGTCCGCGGAAGGCGCGACGCGCGTCTATGAGCGGGTGGATCGTCCGCTAATCCCGGTTGTCGCGCAAATGGAACGCCACGGCATCAAGGTTGATCGCGAGAAGCTGGCGGGCCTCTCCGCCACATTCGCCACGCGAATCGCCGAACTGGAGGGTCAGATCCATGCGCTGGCGGGCACGCCCTTTACCATCGGCAGCCCCAAGCAGCTGGGCGATATATTGTTCGAGCAGATGGGGCTGAAGGGCGGCAAGAAGGGCAAGAGCGGGCAATATTCCACTGATTCCTCGGTGCTGGAAGGGCTGGCGGCGGAGGGCGTGGAAATGGCCGCACGGGTGCTGGACTGGCGCCAGCTGGCCAAATTGCGCTCTACCTATACCGAGGCCCTGCAGGCGGCGATCAACCCCAGCACGGGGCGGGTGCATACCAGCTACAGCCTGATTGGCGCGCAAACCGGGCGGCTCTCCTCCACCGATCCGAACCTGCAGAACATCCCCATCCGCACCGAGATTGGCCGCCAGATCCGGGATTGTTTCGTGGCGGATGCCGGAAATGTCCTGCTGTCGGCCGACTACAGCCAGATCGAGCTGCGGCTGGCCGCCGCCATCGCCGATGTGCCACCGCTCAGGCAAGCCTTTGCCGCGGGCGAAGACATCCACGCCCGCACCGCCGGGGAACTGTTCGGCGAGGTCAATCGCGACACCCGCGCTCGGGCAAAGACGATCAACTTCGCCATCCTCTATGGCATCAGCCGCTGGGGCCTTGCCGGGCGCCTGGGGGTGAGTGCCGAAGAGGCGCAAGGCATGATCGACACCTATTTCCAGCGGTTCCCCGGCATCCAGCGTTATATTCACGACACGCTTTCCGGCGTGCGCGAGAAGGGCTATTCCGAAACGCTGTTCGGCCGCAAATGCTGGTTTCCGCGCATCAACTCCAAGAATCAGGCCGAACGGCAGGGCAGCGAGCGCGCCGCCATCAACGCCCCCATTCAGGGCACCAGCGCCGATATCATCAAGCGGGCCATGGTGCGCATGGGGCCCGCCTTGGCCGAAGCCGGGCTGGGTCAGGTGAAGATGCTGCTGCAGGTGCACGACGAACTGGTGTTCGAGCTGCCGCAAGGCGATGTGGAGGCCGCCAGCACGGTGATTCGCCGGGTCATGGCCGAGGCCGCCCTGCCCGCCGTCCAGCTTGATGTGGCACTGGGCGTGGACATCGGCTCTGGCATCAGCTGGGGCGCAGCGCATTGAGAAATGCCTGAAAGACTGGCCGAATCTTTCAAATCAGCGCCCTGCCCCGCCTCCTCGAATGGGTGAGTGAAACCGTGATTGCCGATCTGATGCCCAAGTTTTTCGCCAATAGCCCGCTCCCGCTTGGGCTGCCGAGCGGCGCGCTGGCGACCAAAACCCTCGCCAACGTCTCCGAGGCGACGGATGCCCTGCCCAGCCTCAATGAACTGATCCACTGGTCGGGCCGCCTGACTCATGCGGCCATGGCGGCTGGCATCGCGCTGGGCGCCGGGCTGGTGCTGCACTGGGCTATCTTCTGGCTGCTGCGGCGGATCGCGCGGCGGTCGGAGACGATTGCCGATTCGGTGGCGGTTGCACGCTTTCATCAATCCGTGCGCTGGGCGCTGGTGACGGTGATGATCGCGGGGGCCGGTCGGGCGGATCCCCTGCTGGCGCATCTGTGGCGCCTGGGCGGACATATCGCCGTGCCGGCTTTGGTCGGCTGGGTGCTGCTGTCGCTTATCGGCACGGTGGCCGAAGTGCTGCAACGCCGCGCCGCCGATCTGGAAGACGACATCGCCGCGCGCACCCAGCACACGCGCATCGCCCTGCTCGGCCGGGCGATGGGTTTTGTCATCGTCATCGTCACCCTTGGCATGATCATGCTGGGCTTTCCGGGGGTGCGCCACATCGGGGCGACACTGCTGGCCTCGGCGGGCCTTGTCGGCCTCGCCTTTGGCGCGGCGGCGCAACCAGCGTTGAAAACGCTGATCGCGGGGGTGCAAATGGCTCTGACCGAGCCGGTGCGAATCGGCGATCTGGTGGTGGTGGAGGGCGAGAGCGGCAGGGTGGAGGATATTCGCCTGTCCTATGTCGTCATCCGCACGGTCGACGAGCGTCGCCTGATTGTGCCGACCACCAAATTCCTCGATTCGTCCTTCCAGAACTGGACGCGGGTGGGCGGCATTACCGGATCGGTGCTGCTGCCGGTGATGCCGGGTGTGGCGATCGCACCGATTCGCGCCGCCTTCGAGCGCCTGCTGGCTGAACAGGCCGGTTGGGACAGGCGTACCGGCAAATTGGTCGTGGCCGAGTCGCGGGTGGGATCGGTGGAACTCAAGCTGGTGATGAGCGCCGCCGACCCTGCTGTGCTGGCCGGACTGAGGTTCGACATGCGCGAGGCCATGATGGAATGGCTGCGGCAGGATCTGCCAGAAGCCCTGTGCCGGGAAGCCGGCTCGGGTTAAATCGCCGCGTTGCCCCCTTCCACAACATCCCGGAACCGCAGACAAAAAAAGGCCCGATCGGTGCCGACCGGGCCATGAAAGTTTTGGGAGAGGATGCCTGAAAGGCAGGATCTGTATGACCCCCCGGCCATTTTTGTGCAAGTGCGAAAAGCGTTTCGTGAATTGCAGTTTTTGCAACTATCTGTGCAAAAGCGTGCATTATACTGCTTTAAAACGCCATTCCTAACGGCCCGAACCCCGCGCAACCAAACTCACCCTCTGCAAAACCCCGCCAATTGGTGCGGCGCAGCATTTCTTCCGGGCTCAGTGCGCAAGG
>CAIWFP010000368.1 GCA_903911985.1 uncultured Sphingomonadales bacterium | reverse complement strand
GTGCGCGTGCTGGTGGAGGGGCAGAGCCGCGTCCACCTCGAAAAACTGATCGAGGATGGCGGCATGCTGATGGCCAAGACCTCGGCCATCGAACCGGCTGCCAGCGAAGGCCCGGAAGTGGCGGCGATGATGCGCAGCGTTGTCGAGCAGTTCCACGAATATGCCAAGCTCAACAAGAAGCTGTCGCAGGACGCTGGCGAGCAGCTGGGCGACATTGAGGATGCCAGCAAGCTGGCCGATGCCGTGGCCGCGCATATCAGCGCCAAGGTGGCCGACAAGCAGGCGCTGTTGTGCGAGGCTGACCCGATGAAGCGGCTGGAGCTGGTGTTCGGCTTCATGGAAGGCGAATTGGGTGTGCTGCAGGTGGAGCGGCGCATTCGTGGCCGCGTGAAGCGCCAGATGGAAAAGACCCAGCGCGAATATTACCTCAACGAGCAGCTGAAAGCCATTCAGAGCGAGCTGGGCGGCGGCGAGGATGGCGAGGTCAACGAGCTTGCCGAACTGGCCGAAAAGATTGCCAAGACCAAGCTTTCCAAGGAAGCGCGCGGCAAGGCCGAGACCGAGCTGAAGAAGCTGAAAACCATGCAGCCGATGAGTGCCGAGGCGACCGTCGTGCGCAATTATCTCGACGTGGTGCTGGGCCTGCCGTGGGGCAAGCGGTCAAAGCTGAAGAAGGATATCAGCGCGGCGCAGGCGGTGCTCGATGCCGACCACTATGCGCTGGACAAGGTGAAGGACCGCATCGTCGAATATCTCGCCGTGCAGGCGCGAACCAGGAAGCTTAAAGGTCCGATCCTGTGCCTCGTGGGGCCGCCGGGCGTGGGCAAGACCTCGCTGGGCAAGAGCATTGCCAAGGCATGTGGACGCGAGTTCGTGCGGCAATCGCTGGGCGGCGTGCGCGACGAGGCCGAAATTCGCGGGCATCGCCGCACCTATATCGGCTCGCTGCCGGGCAAGATCGTCACCAATCTGCGCAAGGCCGGGACCAGCAATCCGTTGTTCCTGCTCGACGAGATCGACAAGCTCGGACAGGATTTCCGGGGCGATCCGGCTTCGGCACTGCTGGAGGTGCTGGACCCGGAGCAGAATTCGAAGTTCCAGGACCATTATCTGGAGGTCGATTATGACCTGTCGGATGTGATGTTCGTCTGCACCGCCAACAGCCTCAACCTGCCGCAGGCGCTGCTCGACCGGATGGAGATCATCCGGCTGGAGGGCTATACCGAGGACGAGAAGGTCGAGATCGCCGAGCGGCACCTGATCGCCAAGCAGGTGGAGGCCCATGGGCTGAAGCAGGGCGAGTTCACCCTGACCCACGAGGGTTTGCGCGACCTTATCCGCTACTACACCCGCGAGGCAGGCGTGCGCACGCTGGAGCGCGAAATCGCCCGGCTGGCGCGCAAGAGCCTGCGCTCCATTCTGGAGGGCAAGGCGAGCAGCGTCACCATCACGCCGGAGAACCTTGGCGATTATGCCGGGGTGCGCAAATACCGCCATGGCGTCTCGGAAGATGAACATCAGGTGGGGGCCGTCACCGGCCTCGCGTGGACCGAGGTGGGCGGCGAATTGCTGACCATCGAGAGCGTGACCGTGCCCGGCAAGGGAGCCGTGCGCACCACCGGCAACCTGGGCGAGGTGATGAGCGAGGGCGTGCAGATGGCCTACAGCTTCGTCAAGGCGCGCAGCCCCGCCTATGGCATCAAGCCATCCATCTTCAACCGCAAGGACATGCACATCCACCTGCCCGAGGGCGCCGTGCCCAAGGATGGGCCCAGCGCCGGCATCGGCATGGTGACGGCGATGGTCTCCTGCCTGACCGGCATCCCGGTTCGATCCGATATCGCCATGACGGGCGAAGTGACCCTGCGCGGGCGCGTGCTGGCCATTGGCGGCTTGAAGGAAAAGCTGCTGGCGGCGCTGCGGGGGGGCATCAAGACTGTGCTTATTCCGCAGGAGAACGAGAAGGATCTTGTCGAGATCCCCGCCAACATCAAGGCCGGTCTGGAGATCATCCCGGTCTCCCATGTGGACGAGGTGCTGGCCCGTGCCCTGTGCGCGCCGCTGGTGCCGATTGAGTGGACAGAGGCCGATGATCTGGCCAGCCAGCCCGTTGCCGGCGGCGCGGTTGTGGGTGGAGCCGCGCCGACCGCACATTGATTGGATCGCGTGTTATCAGGCCTCGCCGCCCCCCAATTCGGTTTGGGGGGCGGCTTGGTCTGTTGGGGTTTCGCGAGAAAAAGCGCGGGATTTACACGCCTTTGGCGGCAAAACTGGCATTTTCATGTCGATTTCCGCGCATTTGGCTTTGACACTTTGCAAAAAACTCGCTCAATTCTGGCCACTCCGCGTAGGGAGTCAAAAAAAAGAGCGTTTCACCGAGAGGTAGGGGATTCCCGCAATGAACAAGAATGAGCTGATTGGCGCTGTCGCCGAGGCAAGCGGCCTGTCGCGAACCGATGCCACCAAGGCTGTTGAGGGCGTGTTTGGTGCCATCGAAAGCGCGCTTAAGAACGGCGATGAAGTCCGCCTCGTGGGCTTTGGCACTTTCTCCGTGGCCAAGCGCAAGGCTTCAACCGGCAGGAACCCGCGCACCGGTGAGCCGATGAAGATCAAGGCCTCGTCGGCTCCCAAGTTCAAGGCCGGCAAGGGCCTGAAGGACGCGGTGAACTGATTTTTACCCGGCAGGCCATTTGGGCCAGTCGGGTTGATGGCGGAATAGACATGCCGCGCTGGCCACCGGGCCGGCGCGGCATTGTTGTTTTGGGTAACCGTACTTTCGATCCCTGCCGAGTGGTGCTTATTCCGCTTCGGCCCGGCTGGCCGCCGCATAGAGGGCGATGGCCGCGGCGTTGGAGACGTTGAGGCTCTCCATTGCCTCGCTGATCGGCAGGCGGGCCAGCGCGTCGCAATGCTGGGTGATGTTCTGGCGCAGACCCTCACCCTCGGCGCCCAGGACCAGCGCCACCGCTCCGGTGGGCAGGGCGCTGGCCAGCGTCAACTCCGCTTCTCCGGCAAGGCCGATGCGCCAGTATCCGGCCTCGGCCATCTCCTCCAGCGCGCGGGCGAGGTTTACCACCCGCACCCAGGGCACGATTTCCAGCGCGCCGCTGGCCGATTTGGCGACCACGCCCGATTCGGGCGGCGAGTGGCGATCCTGTGTGACCACGGCCACGGCGTTGAACGCCGCCGCCGAGCGCAGAATGGCCCCGACATTATGCGGATCGGTCACCTGATCGAGCACGATGATCGGGCGGTTCGAATCGCCATCGAGCACATCGCCCAGCCACACGTCCTCCAGCGGCTCGCACTCCAGCACCAGACCCTGATGCGGGGCGTCGCGGGCGACCAGACGGCCAAGATCGGCAGCCTGGGCGTATTCCACCGTGAAATCCTCCGGCAATTCGCCGTCAAGGGTAGCGATGGCCTCACGCGTGGCCCACAGCTTGCGATGCATGCGGTCGGGGTTCTTCAGCGCGGCTTCCACCGCATGATGGCCCCAGAGGCGGACGGGAGCCTTGCTGGAGCGACCGGTGCCGCGTCCGCCGCTGGCGACGCGCCCGGCGCGGCCGCGCAGGTTGCGGCCGGATTTTCCGGCCGCAGCGTCGTCGCCCGTGCCTTCTCGACCGATGCGTTTGCCCACTTGTTATCCTTTCGTGACGATTCGTCGCACGCTCATGCCCGCCACCCCATTGACAGGCAAGGCCAGCTTGGGCATTGGCGCGCTTCCTTGGTCAGAGGAGATTCCCTTCGGGGGATAAAACGGGGTGAAAGCTCCGTGCTGACAGATGGTTCGGGATTAACCACCTGAACTGGTAACGGTGTGGACAGGTGGCCGAGTGGTTAATGGCAGCAGACTGTAAATCT
>CAIWFP010000367.1 GCA_903911985.1 uncultured Sphingomonadales bacterium | reverse complement strand
CGTTGCTCGCCCCCGGGGGACCGCAGATTCCAGGTGCTGGCGTCCCGGGCCAGTGCAAAGGCAGCCGCCTGGAACCCCGGCACGTCATGCCCCGAACGCGCCAATTGATTCGCGACTTCCGGCGGCAGGAGCAGGAACTGTTCGGGTTGCGGTCCTCCCTGGGAGGATTGCGCGGCATAGCGCCCCCACACCATGGCAGCCACCAGGGGCACCAGGAGTGACTCCGCCGAATCCTGCTCACCCTCCGGCAGCACCTCCATTGTCCCGCCGACAGCCAGGACGGTCACCGCATCAGTATCTTCGGCGAGGCCGCGGCGAACATGAAGTGATGGATAGGCGTTGGATGTCTCGCCTTCAGCAAAGCAGAACACGTATTTTCCCGGCTGGCCCATGGTCGCCATATCGCCGATGCCAGGCAGTGCCCCGCCAATTCCTTTCAGCGCCAGATTGAAGGCGCGGCCAATGCTCGCATTGGCGCGGGTCCCCGGGCCCAGGCAATTGCCCCCACCATTGACGCCGAGCCTTTCGCGGATTGGCCCATGAACGATGACTGCCACCGCGGCTGTGCCGGTGGTCGTTTGGATGCCCAACAGGTTGAACGCCGGCTCCAGGCAGGCCTTCAGCGCCGTCAGGACGACCGGGAACTCCTCCGGCCTGCCACCGGCAATCACACAGCAATAGGCGACGGAAGCGGGTGTGAGGATGCCCATCATCGGGGCCACCACACCCAGCGCGCGCGGGGGATCGGCCACGCCGGCCAGCATTGCGCGGATGCGTGCCAGTGTCGGGGGAATAAGCGGCAAGCCATCGCCAAGTTGGGCCGCGTCGATCGCCTCTCGCGCATCGTCCAATGTCACCCCTTCAGCGAAAATCGGCCAGGATGGGGGAATGCCAGGCATGATTGGCGACATCGCGCTACCTCGATTGGGGTTCTTGGCGAACGCCCGCGTGCTGAACCCGGACGGGGCCCAGCGATCACGCGGTCGGCGGGATCACGTCTCCTCGCCACCTTTGAGCCGATTTTGCGCAAAATTTGCAACACTGCGCCATCGGGTATGATCTTTCGCGTATCAGAAAGATCGCTAATTCACCGGCAAATTCCGAGCGTGATCTTGCTTCCAAACCAGATCGATCCTGTGTTAGCATGGGTTCAACAACGCGCGCGTGCCACGTGATGCGCAGCAAAGTCATTGGAGGAGCCGCCGCCATGCGCCTGTTCAATCCCAGCTTTGGCCATCCGATTGGGGACCCGGCTCAGAAAACGTCCTCGACACCGGCGCCTGTTCACATGACAAAGTTCGACTGGGCCCGCGATCCCGCCGTGCTGTTTTCGAACTCCAAGCCGGGTGCGCGGCAACTGCTCGAAGGTATCGCCGCGACTCTGGTGGAGCGTTTTGGCCGCCCCAAGTTGGATTTCCGGTTCAAAGGCAATGCCGGAATCCCCGCCGAGCCAAGCCAGATCGAGGAAATGGGCCGGCAATATCGCGGAGCGATCGTCGCCTTAGGTGATTGAGGCGGTTGTTCGTCGTGGAGTTTCCATGACTCAACCGAACTCGAAAAATTTGGCCTCACGACGTACCTGATCATCACTGCCGGCGCGATGCTGATAGTGGACCCGGATGGGCTGAGTGGATCGAGCAACCCCAACCCGGCGAACCCGGATGACGGCGGCCCGTCAAAGCTCGTCTACTCGGAAGG
>CAIWFP010000366.1 GCA_903911985.1 uncultured Sphingomonadales bacterium | reverse complement strand
CTCAACGTCATCACCGGCGATTTCAAACTGCAGCCATTTGTTGGCATTGAATATGCCAACGGCAAGGTAAACGGCTTCACCGAAGGCAGCGCCACCGGCCTTACCGCCTCCAACCTGACCGTGGCCGGCATGAACGCCAACCGCACCGATCTCATCGCGGGCGTATCGTTCACCCGCTCTACCGGCGTGTTCCGCCCTTACCTGCGCGCGACCTATCGCAATCAGGTGGGCAGCGGCAACAGCAACAGCCTCACGGCCTATTTCAACGCCGACCCGACCACCAGCTTCACCGTCACCGGCGTGGCCGAGGCCCGGCACGAGCTGGACGGCAACGCGGGCGTGAACTGGGTGTTCGACGATGCGGGCTCCCTGTTCGTGGGCGCGCAGACGACCACACGTACCGGCCACACCTCTGTCGGCCTGAACTTCGGCGTGCGCCTGGAGTTCTGAGCCACAAACTGGCTCCATCAGCACCAGCGGCCGGGCGGTATCATCATGATGCCTAACCCGGCCCGGTGCCCAAATCACTCCGCCACAAAATTGCTCAGGCGCCTGATGGTTCAGGTTGGCACGCGGGTGATGGCCGAATTCTCTCGCGAAATGTGACAGGATGTGTCATGGTTTCGCCACAATTCCGCAAGCACTCTGTCACATCCGTCTGGTAGCACGGTCGGAAGGAGGGACCATGACCGGCCTCAACCGTACCAATACAGCGCCTCGGCGCCTTTCTGTTCGACTCGCCCAAGACAAGCGCGATCTTGAAGCCGTGCAACGGCTTCGCTGGCTCGTGTTCTTCGAGGAGATGGGAGCCAGTGCCGAAACGGCGGCTTCCGCCTGCCTCGACCGGGACGAATTCGACGACCTTTGCGACCACCTGCTGGTGATCGACGAGGACCGCCCCGCCGACGAAGCGGTGGTGGGCACCTATCGCCTGCTGCGCGAAAGCATCGCCCGCAAGCATGGCGGGTTCTATTCCGCTGGCGAATTCGATCTTTCGCCGCTGATGGCCGCCAGTGCGCCGCTGACCCCGGAGGACGAGCCGCGCGAGTTGCTCGAACTGGGGCGCTCCTGCGTGCTGCCGCCCTATCGCACCTCGGCCACCATCTCGATGCTGTGGCGCGGTATTTTCGAATATATCGCCAGCCATCGCATCTCGGTGATGTTCGGCTGCGCCTCGTTCCCGGGATCCGATCCGGACGTCTATTCCCCGGCGCTGTCCTACCTCTACCACAACCACCTCGCCTTGCCCGAGGCACGCCCCGTCGTGCATGCAGGCAAGGGCGTGTCGCTGAACCGGCTGCCGCAGGGTGGATACGACCTGAGGCAGGCGCTGTTCCAGCTGCCACCGCTGGTAAAGGGTTATATCCGTGTCGGCGCCAAATTCGGCGACGGCGCCTATATCGACCACCAGTTCAACACCGTGGATGTTTGCGTGGTGATGCCGGTAGAACTCATCTCCGACCGCTACGCCGCGCGCTTCAGCGTCGCCGCCTGACGAATCGCTGGCTGAACACCAGCCAGTTTGTCATTTACCAAGCCGGTGCCAGTCTGACTGGTGCCGGCTTTGTGCTTGTGGGCACGGACGCCCGGATCGAATGAACCGGATCGACCGGGCGAACTGGGCCGGGTCCTGCGGATCAGGTTAGCGCCGCCAATCCGTCGGCAGACTATCCCAGTTCGCCGGGCAGGCTCATCGCCGCCAGCCGGGCCACAATCGCCTCGCGGCTAATCCGGGCAAGCTCCTTGCGATCCAGACCCGTCAGCGGCTCCTCGAACCAGATTTCCACCAGGGCCCCGCCACGCGCGGCCAGCGCCACCACATTGGGCATCAGCTCGTCATCCCCCGTCCAGGCGATTACCCGCGCCTCCTGCCGGGTCATCGGCGAGCCATCGCGATTGCGATAGAGCATGGTGACCGGCTGCACCCGCGTCTGCCCCTCGCCGGCGACCTGCGCGAAGAGGCTGGAACGGAAGGGCAGCACCGGGCCACCATCGCCCGTGGTGCCTTCCGGAAACATCGTCAGCCCCAGCGGCCCGCGCAGGTGCTGCTCCACCGCCTCGGCCTGAATCCTTGTGGTGCCACGCTTTTCCCGCTCGATGAACACGCAGCCAAAATGCCAGGCAAAGCGGCCAATCGCCGGCCAGCGGCGCACCTCGCTCTTGGCGACAAAGGCCGCATCCAGCACCATCGCCAGCACGGGAATATCGCTCCACGATATATGGTTGGCGACATAGAGCGTGCCGGGCCCCGCCACCGGCTTGCCATGCGCCCGCACCCGCAGGTTGAAGCCCCAGCACAGCGCGCCGAAAGACGCGCGCGCGCCAGTGCGGAACAGCCGGTTCCCCTGCGGGATCAGCAGCCACAGGCTCGCCGTCAGCAGCATCACCAGCAGCCCGAGCCCCGCCCGCAGGCAACGCAAAGAAGTTCGCAATCCGATCAACATCCGCACGCTATCCGACCTGCCCGTCCATACCGGATAAACCGGCCCGAAGATTGGCGATATGCGAGAATGGCCCCCGGGTCGAGCCTTCAGCGCAATCCATTTCGCCGAGACGCCAAGAACCGGGCCCAGCACGGACCATTCCGACCTTGGCCATTCCGACCTTGGCCATTCCGACCTTGGCCATTCCGACCTCGGGCATTCCGCCCTCGACCATTCCGCCCGCCGCCGCGAAAAAAGGCGTGACATCTGACACAGGCTTGTCACATCGCCCATACAGGCAAAGGTGCGGCCACATGGGGCGCGGCCGCCGCACCGCGAACGCCCGCATCGGGCTAATGGCGCGGACATCCTCCTGGCCACAGACATACGCGACGAATCGGGGACCTATCACCATGCACAAACTGGCCTTCGCGGGCGCCATCGCCCTTGCGGCATCCGGATTGGCTGCGGGCGAAGCGGCGTTTGCGGCGGCAGGTTCCGAAGCAAACCCCGGCGCGAGCGTTCCCGCCAATGCCGAGGGCGGCGCTCCCCCACCTGCCGCGCCACCGGCTCCAGCGCCGGTGCCCGCCAGCCAAAGCGTCGCCCTGCACGCCCAGGCCACCTTCACCGGGCAAAGCGTGGCAGGTTTTGCCGCGCCCTATGCCGGGCCGAACAGCCTCAAACCCCATGACGCCCAGCAAACCGCCGACGTCACCGCCTTTCTCGGTGCGGGCCTGTGGCGCGGGGCGGAAATATGGGTCAACCCGGAGCTGGATCAGGGCTTTGGCCTGTCCAACACGCTGGGCGCGGCGGGTTTTCCCAGCGGCGAGGCCTACAAGGTCGGCAAGACCAGCCCCTATTTCAAACTGCCGCGCCTGTTCCTGCGCCAGACCATCAATCTGGGCGGCGAGACCACCCAGGTCGACGCGGCGGCCAACCAGCTCGCCAGCACCCAAAGCGCCAACCGCCTCGTCATTACGCTCGGCAAGTTCAGCGTGGGTGATGTCTTCGACACCAACACCTATGCCCACGACCCCCGCGCCGATTTCATGAACTGGGCGATCATCGACACCGGCACCTTCGATTATGCCGCCAACGCCTGGGGCTTCACCTTTGGCGGCGCGGCCGAGTGGTATCAGGGCAGCTGGACCCTGCGCGCAGGACTATTCAACCTCTCCAAAGTCCCCAATGCGCCCTCGCTGGAAACCAACCTCAGCCAGTATCAGCTGGTGGGCGAGGTGGAGCATCGCCATACCATCGCCGGCCATGCGGGCGCGGTGCGGGTGGCGCTATGGGCCAACTGGGGGCGCTTTTTGAAACTGGCCGATGCCATCGCGGGGTTCAACGATACCGGCACCCTGCCCGACGCCGCCAGCCTGCGCCGCCGCCAGACACGCCTCGGCGGGCACATTACCGCCGAGCAGGAGCTGGGGGCCGATCTCGGCGTCTTCCTGCGCGCCGGGCTCAGCGATGGCGGTATCGAGACCTATGACTTCACCGATATCGACCGCACCCTCGTCCTTGGCATGCAATTGAAGGGCACCGGCTGGGGCCGGGCGGATGACCGGGTAGCCCTTGCCGCAGTGGTCAACGGTATCTCGCGCGCACGCCAGACCTATCTGGCCGATGGGGGCCTTGGCATATTGGTCGGCGACGGCAAACTGCCGCATCCGGGCAATGAGTGGATCGTGGAAAGCTATTACGACTGGCAGGTGCTGAGGGGCATCAACCTCACCGCCGATTACCAGTTCATCGCCAACCCGGGGTACAACCGCGACCGGGGCCCGGCCCATATCCTCGGCCTGCGGCTGCATGGAGCCTTCTAGGGCGCCTCGCCGCGAGAGCAGGCCAATCGGAGATTGACCCCCACCGCCGGAATAGCCCACAACAGCCCCGCGCTGGCCCATGCTGGCGACGCGTCTGTCCATCACCCAAGCGGGGCCCGGATTTGGCGCCGCACCATGGAGCACCCCTTGCCGACAAGCCCTTACCCCGGCGTCATTACCCCGGCCTTGCGAGCCTTGCTGACAATCGCGGGAACGGCACTGGTATCGGCCTGCGCTGTCCCGGATGATGGCCCGCGCCTTATCGCGAGCACGGCCGCCACCATGGGCCTCGCCCCCGCTTCCCCCGCCCCCGCTTCCCCCGCGCCAGCTCCCCTGCCGATCGCGCCCGAGTGGTGGCACGCGCTGGGCGATCCCCAGCTCGACCGGGTGATGGCTGACGCGCTGGCGGGCAACCCCACGCTGGCGCTGGCGCTGGCGCGTCTGGCCGCCGCCCGAGCGGGGCTTGGCGCGGCACGGGCCGGGCTGCTGCCGCAGGTCAACGGCGATGCCTCGGTCCAGCGCCAGCGCCTCAGCAGCGACTTCATCTATCCCCCACCCTACGGCGGCTCCTACGTCTGGCTGGGCAGTGCCGAAGCGGACCTCGGCTGGTCGCTGGATCTGGCCGGGCGACAAAAGGCTCTGGTGCGCGGAGCCGGTGCCCGAGCGGATGCCACCGCGCTCGATGCCGCCGCCGCGCGGGTAAGCCTGAGCGGGGCCGTGGCACAAGCCTATGTCGCCCTTGCCGGGGTTGAGGCGCAGACGGCGCTGGCCGACGAGAGGGTCGCGACAAGGCACCAATGGCTGGCACTGGCACAGGCGCGGGTCAGCAGCGGCCTCGCCAGCGATCTTGACCTGCGCACCGCCGAGGCCGCCCTAGCCAGTGCCGAACAGGCGCGCGACAGTGCCCGTGGCGAACGACAGGCCGCCCGCCATGCGCTGGCGGCGCTGGCCGGGCGCGGGCCGGATTATGGCGCGGGCCTTGCGCCGCCCGCCTTGCGGCTGGATGCGGCGTTGGCTGCAAGCCTGCCGCTGCCCACCCGCCTCGGCGCCGATCTGCTGGGCCAGCGCGCCGATATTCTGGCCGCCCGCGAGCGGATAGAGGCTGGCCTTGCCGACCGCCGCGCGGCCCGCGCCGCCTTCTATCCGGATATCGATCTGGCCGCCTTTGTCGGCACACAGGCGCTGGGGCTCGGCGAACTGGTCAGCCCCTCGGCCCGCACGCTGGGCGCGGGGCCGGCGCTGCATCTGCCGATCTTCGAGGGAGGTCGCCTCGCGGCCGGCTATCGCGGCGCCACCGCCGATCTGGATGCCGCCATCGCCGCCTATAACGAAACAGTGGTGCGGGCGGCAAAAGAGGCCGCCGATGCTCTCTCCGCGGTGGAGACCGCAGGCGAGGAAGCCCAACGGCAGCAGGTCATCGTCAACAGCCAGACCGCCACTCTGGCGCTGACCCGGGCGCGGGTGCGGGGTGGTCTGGCCCCCACCCAGGAACTGGTGAACGCCAGCGAGGCGCTGATCCTCGCCCGGCAGGGGCAAACCGCCATCGCCGCCGAGGGTGCCGCCCGCCGGATCCGGCTGATTGTCGCTCTGGGCGGTGGCTTCACGCCTCCGCAACCCGCAAAAGAGTCACTCCCGCGCGCTATTGCCGCCACACCACTTCCAGCGCAAAGGCCTCAGCCATGACCAAGAAAGAACCCGAGGAAAAGCGCAAGAAGCGCGCGCGCAAGGAAGCGAAGGTCCTCCCCGGGGCGCTGGAGGCCAAGCGCCTGAGCGAGCCCTCATCGACCACAGACGACCTCAAGGCGCAAGCCACCCCGGCGCCCCAGCCAGCCCCCGCCCCGGATGAGCCCCCGCAAGCCACTCCGCCCGCCCGCCTGCGGCAGCGCGGCCTCACCCTGCTGGGCGCGGCCGCCGCCGTGGTTCTCCTCGGCTGGGGCGGCTATGAGCTGCTCGGCATGAACAGCGAAACCACCGACGATGCCTATGTCGCGGGCAATGTCGTGCCCATCACCGCGCGCGAGGGCGGCACGGTCACCGCCATCCGCGCCGACAATACCCAGAGCGTGAAGGCCGGCGACACGCTGATCGAGCTCGATTCCGCCCTTGCCGATGTGCAGATGGACGCGGCCGAGGCGGCGCTGGCCCGCGCCGTGCGGCAGGCCCATGCCGATGTGGCGCGCCTTCACGCGTCGGACGGCGAGGTGGCGGAGGCCGAGGCATCGCTTGCCACCGCGCGCGGAGACCTCTCCCGGCGCAAGGCCGCCGCCACCAGCGGCGCGGTGCCAGCCGAAGACCTTGCCCATGCCTCGGACCAGCTGCGCCATGCCGAAGCCGCGCTGGCCCTCGCGCAGGGCCACAGGAGCGAGGCGCTGGCATCGGTGGCGGGCACGGATGTCACGCATAATCCCGCCGTGCTCTCCGCCATGGCCGAAATGCGCCGGGCCGCCATATCGCAGAGCCACATGCGCATCACCGCCCCGGTGGATGGGGTGGTCGCCCAGCGCAATGTCCAGATCGGCGAGCAGATCGCCGGTGGCACGCCGCTGATGGCCGTGGTGCCGCTGCGCGATGTCTGGGTAGAGGCCAATTTCCGCGAAACCCAGCTGGCCGATCTGCGCATTGGCCAGCCGGTCACCCTCAAAAGCGACGCCTGGGGCAGCTCGGTCACCTTCCACGGCCGCGTTGCCGGGCTGAGCGCGGGCAGCGGCGCCGCCTTTGCCCTGCTGCCCGCGCAGAACGCCAGCGGCAACTGGATCAAGGTGGTGCAGCGCCTGCCGGTGCGCATCGCGCTGGACCGACGGGAGCTGGACGCCCATCCCTTGCGCATCGGTCTGTCGGTCACCGTCGGCGTCGATACCGCCGGGCACGAGGGCAGCCCGGTAGCCGCTGTCCCGGCGCGGGTCGTGGCCCAGCAGCCTCCGCAAGCCGGGCCCTCGGCGCTGGATCAGCATATTGCCGCGATCATCGCGGCGGGCGGCGGCGCGCGTTGACCGCCCCGCTCCCCCGGACCATCCGGTGACCAGAAAACGCGTCGAGAAGGCGGCCAGAGCCAAGGTCGGTATGGTTAGGACTGGCGAGCGCGGCACCCCCGGCGATGGGGCTTCCCCGCCGCCCGCGCCGCCCTCATCCACCCCAACCGGCGCCCCAGCCCCCCCGCCGCTGCATGGCGTAACGCTGGCGATTGTCGCCGTCGCGCTGTCGCTGGGCACCTTCATGCAGGTGCTCGACAGCACCATCGCCAATGTCTCGCTGCCCACAATTGTCGGCAACCTCGGCGAGAGCGCCGACAAGGGCACGTGGATCATCACCGCCTTTGCCGTGGCCAATGGCGTGACCCTGCCGCTAACCGGCTGGCTGATGCGGCGCTTTGGCATTGTCACCACCTTCCTCGCCTCGGTGCTGCTGTTCACGCTGGCCTCGCTGCTGTGCGGCCTGGCCTGGGATCTGCCCTCGCTCGTCGCCTTCCGCCTGCTGCAGGGTGCGGTCTCAGGCCCCTTGATTCCGGGAAGTCAGGCGCTGCTGATCGCGGTCTATCCGCCGGGAAAGCGCAGTGTGGCGCTGGCGATCTGGTCGGTTACGGTGCTGGTGGGGCCGGTCATCGGGCCCTTGCTGGGCGGCTATATCTCTGATCACTTCCACTGGGGCTGGATCTTCCTGATCAACGTGCCCGTGGGCATTCTCGCCGCGCTGACGCTGGCGCCGCGCATGCGCCAGTTCAACACCCCGCCGGTAAAGCTGCCCATCGACATGGTGGGCCTTGGGCTGCTGGTGGTATGGGTCGGCGCGCTGCAGCTGGTGCTGGATCTGGGCAAGAACGCCGATTGGTTTGCCTCGCCGATGATTGTGCTGCTGACGGTGGTGGCGGCAATAGGCTGCGTGGCCTGGGTGATCTGGGAAGTCACCGAGAAATCGCCGATCGTCGATCTCAGCCTGTTTCGCAGCCGCAATTTCACGCTGGGCACGCTGGTCTATTGCGCCGGCTACGCGCTGTTTTTCGGCAACACGCTGCTGCTTCCCCTGTGGTTGCAACAGCAGCAGGGCTATACGGCCAGCTGGGCGGGCATGGTGGTGGCGCCGGCGGGTGCGGTGGCGATTTTGATGGCCCCGCCACTCACCCATCTGGCCAGCCGGATCGACGTGCGCTGGCTGGCGAGTCTGGCCTTCGCGGCTTTCGGCATTTCCTATCTGATGCGCGCCGGCTTCAACACCAGCATCGACTTCACCCACCTCATCATCCCCATGGTGGCGCAAGGGGTGGCGATGGCCATTTTCTTCACCGCGCTCACCACCATCTCGCTGGATGGGCTGGAGCCGAATCGCATTCCCTCCGCCACCGGGCTCGCCACTTTTCTCAGGATCACCGCGGGCAGCTTTGCCGCCTCGCTGACCACCACCCTGTGGGACCGGCGCGAGACGTTTCATCAGGCAAGGCTGGTTGAACAAACCAACGCTGGCAATCCGGTTTTTCTGGCCGCCCTGCACCATCTTGGCGCACAGGGCCTGGGGCCCGCCGGGGCGAGCGCCGTCATTCTGCGCCAGCTGATGACCCAGGCCTATCTGCTGGCGAGCACCGACCTGTTCTGGATGTCGGGCTGGATGTGCCTGGCGATGGTCGCCCTCGTCTGGCTCACGCGGCGGCCAACCGCGGGCCGGGCGCCGGCCGCCTCGGAGTAGCCCCGCGAACAGGGTTAACCTGTTGTTTACCATGTCCGCTTACCACCATCCCCACATGGCGCCCGTTTCGCGCGGCCCTGTGGAGTGCAACGCCGATGAAGGTTCCCAGCTTTAGCCCAGACCCTGACCGCGACCTGCCCGAGGGCGGCGTTGTGGAATTGCGCCATACCGGCCGCACCGCGCTTGCCGCGATGCGCGCGGCCAAGCTGATCTGCGAAAGCGGCGAATATGTCTGCCTCATCCGCGATGTTTCGGCCACCGGGGTAAAGCTCGGCCTGTTTCACGATCTGCCCGAAATTTCCCACGCCTTCCTCGAACTCGCCAATGGCGAGGTTTACCCCATGCTTGGCGTATGGCGCTCGGCGCGGCAGGCCAGCTTCCGCTTCACCCAGCCGATCGACCCCGCCGAAGTGATTGCCGAACCGGGCGCCCATCCGCGCCGCGCCATCCGCCTGAGGCTGCGCAAGCCGGGAATGGCGTTCGCCGAGGGTCTGCTGCGCACAATCGAGCTGCGCGATATTTCGCAAAATGGCGCCTGCTTCGAATCCGACACGCGCTTTCCGCTGGGCCAGACGCTTGTCATATCACTGGACTGCATCCCCGAGCTGACCGCCTGGGTGCGTTGGCGCCGGGGCCGCAGTTACGGCGTGGTGTTCGATTCCACCCTGCGCCTTGACCAGTTGGCCACCTTCGCGCTGGCCTTGCAGCCCGCAGCGGGGTCTGACGAGAAGCACCACGAAACGCGCGGCATTGCCCGCGTGGCCTGAGCACGCATCCCCGACAAACATTCCCCGCTGGATTGGCCGCCTGCCAGATTAGTTAGCTGGCACCCCGGCTATCGGCATCAGGTGGAAATGCCGCCAAAGCTGCCGCCCGCGTTTGGACCATTCCGCACCGGGGCAGGTTTCGCCGGGACAGCGGCTGGCTGTGGCGCACGGGCGGGCGCACCGGCGGAGTTCGGCATCAACGCCTTGGCCTTGCCCGATGGGCCGACGGCCCCACAATCGCCTGAAGAGTTGCGCACCACCTGCGGCTCCTTGCCGGATCCATCAGAGCGCCATTCGACGGTCTGGGTGCAACCCTGCGGCCCGCCCGAGGTCGAGACAAAGCTGTAGCTGAAGCCGGTTCCGCCCGGGCCCGAGACAGTTGCCCCGCCGACCCTTCCGGCGGTCGGGACCACCCCCGGCGCGGAGGCCTGCCGCAGCAGGAGTTGCTGACGCTGCTGGGCGCCTGCGTGGATGGCGTTTATGCGCGCATCCATCTGGCGCAGCATGGCCACCCGATCCCGCTCCATCGCGGCAAACATCGGGTCGATGGCAAATGGGTTGCCAAAGGCCATGGGGGCAAACATCACGGGCATGGCCACCCGATCCACCGGCACCAAGGCCACGCGCGGGGCCACATTACCGCGATAGGTTACCCGCGCCACCCCGCCATCGGGCAGGGCGACGTTGATGGTGTGAACATCGCTGGCGCCAGCAGCACTGGCCGGAACAGCGGCCGGGTTGTCGGCGGTAGTGGCGGCGGCGGAAGTGGTAGTGGCCAGCCCCACGGCGGCCGCCGCGATCAGCGCCGCCCCCACAAGACCGGCGGGCAAGGTGGCGCGAAGGGTGCGACGAAGCTTCAGCATCGGATTCATCCTCCCGGAAATTGCGATGGCGCCAATTCTATCCACCCCACCTGAATGGAAAATGACTGAAGCACCGCTCCCCGGTTTTGGCCTCCCCGGTTTTGGCCACCTTCACGCGTCTTGCCCACCTTCACGCTTCCTCAAGGTCTGCTGGCTATACAAAGCCATTATCCCGACGCCCCTGCGCGCCGGGCCTGCGGCCAGCCGGATGCGGACTGGCCCGGCGATATCGGAGCGGACTATGCGACGGGCACTCGACTGGATTTGCACAACACGCGGCGGGCTGATTGCGGTGTGGGCGGCCTATCTGCTGCCGCGCCTCGCGCTGTGCCTGCTGAATGTCACGCCGACTTCAGACGCGGATTGGTATTTCCACCGCGCGGTGGAACTGGCGGCGGGCAAGGGCTACCTCTCCATCCACGGGGCACCCACCGCCTATTGGCCCCCCGGCTGGCCGATGGCGATGGGCCTCGCCTTCCGCGCCTTTGGCCCCGGCCTGCTGGCGATCAAGCTGCTCAATCTGGCGGCGATGGCGCTCACCGGCTGGCTGGTTCTTGATCTCGGCCCCCGCCTGTTTGACGCAAAGGGCGCCGGGCGGCTGGGGCTGCTGTTGCTGGCGCTCTATCCCAACAGTATCGGTTATGCGCCGCTGGGGCTGACCGAAGTCTTCTACACCGCGCTGCTGCTGGCGGGCTGCTGGCTGCTGATCGCGCGCGGCGACATCGTCTCGCTCGCGATGGGCGGCCTCGTGTTTGGTCTGGCCACGCTGGTCAAGGCGCAGACGCTGGTCTGCGTGCCGCTGATTCTGGCGATCTGGCTGCTACGCGATGCCGCCGGCCAACCGGCCTTCTGGCGCGGCGTGCTACGGGGTATTCCGGCCGCCCTTGGCCGTTTCGTGCTGATTATCGGCTTTGCCGCCCTGGTGGTGGCGCCGTGGTCGATGCGCAACAGCCGTGTACTGGGCCAGACGGTGCTGCTCTCCACCAATGGCGGCATCACCCTGCTCACCGGCAATTGCGACAAGTGCAACGGTGGCTTCACGCCGAATGACCCGGTGGTAAAGGCGCTCGACGCCCGCACCGACCTCGACGAAGTCGCCTATGACCGCGAGGCCAAGCGGCTGGGGATGGAATGGATCCGCACCCACCCCTTGCGCTTTGTCGAGATGATGCCGGTCAAGCTGTTCAAGCTGTGGGGGCCGGATGGCGAATCGCAATGGGCCTATGAGACGGGCTATGCCGGCTTTGGCGCCCATGCCGGGTTGTTCCACGCGCTGCGGGCGCTGAACCAGCTGTGGTACTGGTCACTGCTGGCTGGCTCCGCGCTGGCGGCCGTGATGAAAATCCGCCAGCGCGCCCGCGCCGGGCAAGCTTGGGTGGATTGGTGGCTGCTGCCCTATTGCATCGTCGCCTATCTCTCGGCCGTGGCCATGGTGTTTTCCGGCCAGACGCGCTTTCACTATCCGGCGATGCCCCTGCTGTGCCTGGCCTGCGGCTGGCTGCTGGCGAACTGGGTTGAGCAGGGGGTGAGGCAGGACAAGTTCGGGTCGAAGGCGACCTGATCCGCCGCTGCCTGCCGATTCCCCCCTCGGCAGGCGCAAAGGCGAGCGGAACGGCGGACAGGGCCCTCGCGCCCTGCCCGCCGTTTTCTATGCTGCGCCCCGCTTTTTGCCGGGCTCACCGCGCCCGGTTCCCACAGGGCCGCCCACTCTCCCGATTGCGCCGCCCCCCAAAGCAGGGCTAGAACCTCCACCAATGCGCCCCCTGCTCCCCCAGCCCGGCCCCGGCCACACCGCGCCCTACCGCTTCGGCTGGTTTGTCGCGCGCCTGCTGGTGTGGTTCGTGATCGTCTCGGTGGTGCTGACGGCCATCTACCGCTTCGTGCCGCCGCCGGTCACGCTGACCATGGTGGTTGACCCCAATGGCTTCACCCACGAATGGCAGCCGCTCTCCCGCATCGACCGGCGGATGGTGGATGCGGTCATCGCTGGCGAGGATTCGCGCTTTTGCCAGCACCATGGCTTCGACGAGGCCGGGATCATCTACGCCTTTGAGCGCAACATGGACGGCGGCAAATTGCGCGGTGGCTCCACCATCAGCCAGCAGACCGCCAAGAACGCGTTCCTGTGGCAGGGCAGCGGCGTCACCCGCTATGCGAGGAAGGCGCTGGAGGCGTGGTTCACCGTGCTGATCGAGGGGATCTGGGGCAAGCGGCGGATCATGGAGGTCTATCTCAACGTCGCGGAAACCGGCATCGGCACCTATGGCGTGGAGGCGGG